>JBGPJS010000360.1:0-4681 GCA_041485505.1 Gemmatimonadota bacterium
ATGCGGGCGACCTCGCGCACGCCGTCGGCGGTGAACTCGAGCGTGGCGCCTTCGGTGGCGCAGGGGGCGGCGTATTGCTTCGTGAGGGCGTTCTCGGGCTCCGTCATGATGCGGACGAAATCCTTCTCGGTGAGCGGTAGGAGCTCGACCCGGATGGGAAATCGCCCCTGCATCTCCGGGATCAGGTCCGAGGGCTTGGAGACGTGGAACGCACCCGCCGCAATGAACAGGATGTGGTCGGTGCGCACATACCCATACCGGGTCTGAACCGTGCATCCCTCGATGATCGGCAGCAGGTCCCGCTGCACCCCTTCGCGGGAGACGTCGGGTCCGGTCTGGGCCCGCTCCCCCGCGATCTTGTCGATCTCGTCGATGAAGAGAATCCCGTGGTTCTCGACCCGATCCAGGGCCTCGTTCACCACGTCGTCCATGTCCACCAGCTTCTTGAGCTCCTCGTCCACCAGGAGGCGCCGGGCATCGGGTACCCGGACGGTGCGGCGCTTCTTTCGCTTGGGCAGCATTTCCTGGATCATCTCGGAGAAATTGATCTCCGATCCCTCCATCCCCTGCGGGGGCTGCACCAGCTCGAACATCGGATAGCCCTGCGGAGTGACCTCGATCTCGACCTCGCGGTCGTCCAGCTTCCCATCCTTGAGCATCTGCCGGAGCTTCTCCCGCGATCGGCTCCGCCGCTCGGCGTCGGCGTCGACTACCGGCTCGGGCCGAGCCTGGCCCCCGGGCCCGACCACGAAGATCGGGCTTCCCTCGATCTTTTCCGACTTCTCCGCTCTCTCCGCCTTCAGTGGCGGCGCCGGAAGGAGAAGATCCAGCAGCCGCTCCTCCACTCGCTGCTCGGCCTGGGGATAGACGTCATCCTCCCGCTCGGTACGTACCATGCTGATCGCCGCGTCCACCAGCTCCCGTACCATGGACTCGGCGTCCCGCCCAACGTAGCCCACCTCGGTGAACCGGGAGGCCTCCACCTTCACGAACGGTGCCCCAGCCAGCCGGGCCAGTCGCCGCGCGACCTCGGTCTTCCCCACGCCGGTCGGTCCGATGAGGATGATGTTGTAGGGCATGATCTCGTCCCGGATCTCGTCGGGTGTCTGAGAGCGGCGCCAGCGGTTGCGAATAGCGATCGCGACCGCCTTCTTGGCCGCCTCCTGGCCGACGATGTAGCGATCCAGCTCGGCGACGATCTGCCGCGGCGGCATTTCCTCGAGCCACGGCGGCGGGACCGGGGCCTCCTCCGGAGGAGGATTGGGGTCGATCCGTTGGGGCTGGGTCATGTCATTCAACTTCCTTCACGAGAAAAGCAAACACAGAGGCGCAGAGAACACAGAACACGTCGACGATCGGCCTCCAGCCCTCTGTGCACTCCGTGCCTCTGTGTTTCAAGAAGGTCTACGCGAACTCAACCCAACTCGAGAATCGTCAGGTTGCGGTTGGTGAATACACAAATGTCGGCCGCGATCTCGAGCGAGCGCTGCACCGTCTCCCGGGCGGAAAGCGAGGCATCCGGCATCAGCGCCCGGGCTGCCGCCAGGGCGTAGTTCCCACCCGAGCCGATGCCCAGGATGCCGTCATCGGCTTCGATCAGCTCCCCGGCGCCGCTCAGCAGGTAGCTGTGCTCCTGATCGGTCACGATGAGGAGCGCCTCCAATCGGCGCAGGATCCGGTCGCTGCGCCAATCCTTGGCCAGTTCCACCGAGGCGCGAGGAAGATTGCCCGGGTAACGATCGAGCTTTTCCTCGAACTTCTCGAAGAGGGTAATCGCGTCCGCGACCGACCCCGCAAACCCCGCGAGGACCTTCCCACCCTTGAGCGTGCGCACCTTGTTGGCGTGCGCCTTGACTACCGTATCGCCAATGCTCACCTGCCCGTCCCCGCCGAGGGCAACCGCACCGTTCTTTCGGACGGCCAGGATGGTGGTGGCGTGGAACGTGGCCATGGTCAAAACGGTCTCCTTCATTCAGGGTCCAGGGTGAACCGTGAACAGTGTCCCCACCCCAGCCCGGTTCACTGTTTACTGCTTACCGTTCACCGCCTACGCCCTCGGATGCGCCAGGTGATAGACCTTCTTCAGCCGTTCCACGCTGGTGTGAGTGTAGATCTGGGTAGTACTCAGACTCGCGTGGCCCAGCAGTTCCTGCACCGCCCGCAGATCCGCTCCGGCGTCCAGCATATGGGTAGCGAAGGTGTGTCGGAGCGAGTGCACCCGGAGCCCGTCCCCCCCAACCCCGTCCAGCATCCGACGCACCAATCGCTGCACGCTCCTCGGCGTCAGGCGGGCCCCCCGCTGACTCACGAAGACCGCCCGGCGATCCGCCCGGCGAGCCACCATGACCGTCTCCCGGGCCTCAAAGTAGTGTCGCAACGCCTGCACCGCTCGGGAGCCTACCGGCACGATGCGCTCCTTCCGCCCCTTCCCCCGCACCTTCACCTGGTCCGCCAGCAGATCCAGGTCGTCGAGATCGAGCCCCTGAAGCTCGGCGAGACGGAGACCGCTGGAATAGAACAGCTCCAGCATGGCCTGGTCGCGAAGCGCGGAGAAGTCATCTCCGGTTGCCCTGGCTTCGACCCCGGCGAAGAGGGCTTCCGTCTGGGCCCGGTCCAGGTGCGTGGGCAGGCGGCGTCCCAACTTGGGGACCCGCGCCGAGCGGACGGGGTTGGCCTTGAGGCCCTCGTGTTCCTGGAGAAACCGGTACAGGCTCCGCACCGCCGACAGGGCGCGGGCGGCGGATCGCTTGGCCAGCCCGCGGCGCTGCAGGGAGCCGAGGAAGCCCCGAATGCCGAGCCGATCCACCGAGGCCCAGGTCCAGGCACCGCCGTAATGCCCGTCGCAGAATTCGACGAAGGCCCTGAGGTCTCGCCGGTAGGCTTGGACGGTGTTGGGCGAGTGCTGGCGCTCTTTCTCGAGGTGCTCGAGGAAGGAATTGACCTCCGGGCGGGCAGGCGGGCAGGCGGGCAGGCGGCCCGCGGGGTCGCTCGGTGTGGTGCGCCTCATAGCATCTCGACCCAAGCAGAGAAATCCTTAAGCGCCCTTTCAGCAAGACGCTCTTTCTTCTGATCCTTGCTCTTCTGCCCGCCCGCCCGCCTGCCCGCCTGCCCGCCGTCCACCAGGGGCTCCACCAACCCGAAGTTCGCGTTCATCGGCTGGAAATGCTGTGGATCCGCCTCCCGGAGATAGCGACACAGTCCGCCCAGCATCGTGGTTGGAGGCGGCACGACGGCCGGTTTTCCCTCCAGGCGCCGCGCCAGGTTGACTCCAGCCAGAAGCCCCGTCGCGATCGATTCGGTGTAGCCCTCGACCCCAGTCAGTTGCCCCGCGAAAAAGAGGTAATCGTCGTCCCGCGCGGTCAGCGCCGGTCCCAGGGTGCCGGGACTGTTGAGGTAGGCGTTCCGGTGGATACTGCCGAAGCGCAAGTACTCGGCGGCCTCGAGGCCGGGAATCTGGGCGAACACCCGCTTCTGCTCCGGAACCCGAAGCCGGGTCTGGAAACCGACCAGGTTCCACATCTGTCCCGCGCGATCCTCCCGGCGGAGCTGCACCACGGCGTGGGGCTCCCGACCGGTGCGAGGGTCGGGGAGGCCGACGGGCTTAAGGGGACCGAAGCGCAGAGTCTCCTTGCCGCGGCGCGCCATCTCCTCGATCGGCAGGCACCCCTCGAAGAATGGGGTCTGGTCGAAGTCGTGTCCGACGAACGGATCGGCGCCGATCAGCGCCTCCACGAACCGCTCGTACTCGTCGGCGGTCAATGGGGCGTTGAGGTAGTCGTCTCCCCCGCCTTTGCCGTAGCGGGAAAGCGCATAGAGCCGCGAGGCGTCCAGCGAATCCTGGGATACGATCGGCGCAATGGCATCGTAGAACGCGAGCGCTTCGGACCCCAGGCGCGCCGCGAGTGCCGCGGCGAGGCCCTGGGAGGTGAGTGGTCCGGTCGCGATGATGCCGGGTGAGGGGATCTCCGTTACCTCCTCGCGCCGCACGGTGATGCCGGGGTGTTCGAGCACCCGGGCTTGAACTGACCGGGAGAAGAGGTTCCGATCCACCGCCAGTGCGGCGCCCGCGGGGATGCAGGCCCGGTCGGCGACCTCCATCAGGAGACTACCGAGTATGCGAAGCTCGGCTTTGAGGAGGCCGTGGGCGTTGGTGAGCTCGGTGGACTTGAAGGAATTGCTGCAGACGAGTTCAGCCAGGTTATCGGTCTGGTGAGCCGCGGTGCGCCCCGCAGGCCGCATCTCCCAAAGCGTCACCCGCACTCCCCGTTCGGCGAGGGCCCAAGCGGCTTCGCAGCCGGCCAGTCCACCGCCGACCACGGTGGCCCTCAAGGACTTCACGTCGCGATGGCCTCCTCGGCCTCCAGCACCACCACCTCATGCTTGCACTTGAGGCAGGTGAGCGTCTCCCCCCGCGCCTTGCTGATCCGCTTCTCCATGCCGACCCAGCCGCACTGCGGGCAGAGCTCCGGCACCGGCCGATTCCAGGTCGAGAAATCGCACGCCGGGTAGCGGATGCAGCCCCAGAACGACTTGCCCTTCTTGGTGCGTCGCTCCGCGAGATCGCCTTCGAGGCACTTGGGGCATTTCATCCCGAGCGGCACTGAACGGGTACCCTTGCACTTGGGATAGGTCGTGCAGGCCAGAAACTCGCCGAAGCGGCCGGTTTTGATGACCATGGGGG
>JBGPJS010000361.1:0-4635 GCA_041485505.1 Gemmatimonadota bacterium
CCATGCCGAGGGGGCGCGCGGACCTGAACGGGAGATGCAGCAGGGAAGGGATCGCAACGGGCTGGAGCGTGAAGGCCAGGCCACAGGCTGTCAGCAGTCCCAGGGCATAGGTGAGCGTGCTGAAGAAGGTGACTCGCGCGGTCTCACCGGTCGGAACCCCCCAGCTGGAATAAAAGCGGTGCCGGATGGTACCCCCTGCTACGAAGGACAGTGGGAGGGTGTTCGAGAAGGCATAGGCGACGAACGAGGCGAGAGCGGTCTTGCGGTAAGGCAATGAGACCCCGAGGTAGCGCAACGACAGCCGGTCATAACCTGTCAGGGCCCAATACCCCAGCAGCGTTGCCAGAAGGGAAAGAGAGAGCCGCCCCGCCGACAACCTCCGGAGTTCACGCAAGGCGTCCTGATAGCTGTACTCCCTCAGTTCCGCCCGGAGCACCCAGAGCGCCGCGACGAAGAGAGCCAGGCTGGCCAGGGCGCCGGCCCAGCGCCAACGATTTCGGGTTCTTCTCTCGGCGCCCATTGCCCCCTCGGTGCGGTTCGCATCCGCAAGCTAGAGGCGGGGCGTGGTGCATTCATGAGGAACTTTTGAAAGCGCCTTCACCCCTCCTTCGCCTGCGGGGGTCGAGACTGTAGGTCTGCCCCGAGGTGGTGGATAGCGAGGAAGCGGCAACCAGGATGAAGCAGCGGAGGGGGTATGCACACCAATACTCAGTTGCAGCGGAGAGTGCTGGCGGAACTGGAATGGGAGCCCCGGGTCGACGCCCGCAACGTCGGGGTGGCGACCACCGATGGTGTGGTGACCCTCACCGGATACGTGACGAGCTATCCCGAGAAGATCGTCGCGGAGGCCGCCGCGAAACGGGTTGCCGGCGTGAAGGGAGTCGCCAATGATCTCGAGGTCCGGATCCCCGGTGGACTCCGGCACAGCGATACCGATCTTGCCCAGGCCTCCCTGCGGGCGCTGGAGTGGGACGTGATGGTCCCGCACGACCGTCTCACGGTCCGGGTGGCCGATGGGTGGCTCACCCTGGAGGGGACTGTGGAGTGGGAGTACCAGCGCACCGCGGCCGAGCGGGCCGTGCGGCATCTCCCGGGGCTCCGGGGCTGCGACAATATCATCACTCGCCAACCGAAGGTGACGGAGGCCCAGGTGAAGGCCCGGATAGAGGCGGCGTTCAGGCGGAGCGCTGAACTCGAGGCCCGACAGCTTACGGTCACGGTCAAGGATCGACGGGTTGTGCTCATCGGGGCGGTCCGCTCCTGGGCGGAACGCTCCGAGGCGATCGACGCGGCGTGGGCCGCCCCCGGCGTCTCCGCGGTGGAAGATCGACTGAGCATCGAGGCCTGAGTGTCGCAGCATGCCATCGCTCCCGACCCGACTCACCCCGGCCAACGCGGCCTTCGTCCTCATTTCATTCGAAGGTCCCGACCGATACTCGCAGGCCGGCGGCCTGGGGGTGAGAGTGACGGGCTTGGCACAGACGCTGGTGGAGCGCGGGTTCGAAACCCATCTCTTCTTCGTCGGCGATCCGGCCCTCCCCGGATACCAGTCCGAGGACGGGGGGCGGATCGTGCTTCATCGGTGGTGTCAGTGGCTCAGCGGGCATCACCCGGGAGGGGTGTATGACGGCGAGGAGCAGAAGCGGCTCGATCTGAACGCCTCGCTCCCAGGGTATCTGGCGGACCGGTTGATCCCGGCGCTTCTCGCGTCGGGACGGATCCCGGTGGTGCTCTCCGAGGAATGGCAGACCGCGGAGTGCGCCTGCCTGCTCTCCGATCTGCTCCACGCCCGCGGGCTCCGCGATCGGGCGCTTCTCTTCTGGAATGCCAATAATCCCTACTCGTTCGACCGCATCGATTGGGCTCGGCTGGGGTTCACCAACACCCTCACCACCGTAAGCCGGTACATGCGGAACATCATGCGGGCGCGGGGGGTGGATCCGCTGGTAATTCCCAACGGAATCCCGCGGCGCCTCGTCCAGCCGGTGGATCCCCGGCGGGTGGCTGGATTGCGTGCCCGCCTCGGTGAGGGCCCGGTCTTCTTCAAGATGGCCCGCTGGGCGCCCGAGAAGGGATGGGACCAGGCGCTCGACGCAATCATGGCCATGAACGATGAGGGCCGCCGAGCGACTCTAATCGCCCGGGGCGGAGGAACCGCTGGACCAGCCGGTGGGATTGTGGCCGCGGCAGTCGGGCGGGGTCTCCGGGTATCGGAAGTGAGAGATCCCGGCGGACTCGATGCCCAGCTCTCCGCCATCGGCGGGGCCCGTGCCGACGTCGTCAGTCTGGGCTTCAGCGTCACCGAGCCGCTCGCCCGGGTACTCTATGCCACGGCCGACGGAGTCCTTGCCAACTCGGTCTCCGAGCCGTTCGGCCTGGTGGGTCTCGAGGCGATGGCGGCCTCGGGGCTGGTGTACACCGGCGGCACCGGAGAAGACTACGCGGTCGGAGACCGGAATGCCGTTGTTCTGGAGACCCTCGACCCCCGAGAAATCATGGCCTGGGCCGATGAGTTCGCCGCCCAGCCCGAGCGGTCCCTCCGGATGCGCCGCGACGCAAGAGGGACCGCTCGCCGATTCATCTGGGAGGCAGTGGCCGGCCGGCTCGTCGCCCTGGTCGAGCGCCAGGCCCGGCGGCGCGGGCTCCTGGCGAGGGAAACCGCCGTACCCGGGCCCGAGCCGGTCCGGGACGAAGTGATGCAACCGACGATGAGTGGAGAACCCTGAATGTCGAAAATACCCAAGAGTGAGGAGGCCAGGGAGGCAGTGCGAGAGGAATTGGTGCGTCTGCTCCTCGACGAGGTGGACCGCACCTTTGCCACCGAGGGTCGCGAGGACGGCCTCCGGACCGTGGGAGACCTTTTCCGCCGGCTCGATGAAACCACGCTCTGCGACCTGGCCTACAGCATGGGCTTGGAAACCGACCAACAGCTGGAAACCAAAGAGGACGAGCGGTAATCCGGCTTACTCCTCGGGAATCAGGACCCGCAGCAGATCGCCCTGGCTCACCAGGCCCACCAGCACCGGACTGCCTCCTCCGCGCTGTACCACGGGGAGGATATGCAGCCTGGTCTCGATCATGAGCTCCACCGCGGCGGCCACCGGATCCCCCGGCTCCACCGTGATGACGCCGGTGCGCATGATGTCCTCGACCTTGCGCGAGGCCAGGGTCTCGTAGTCCGGGGTCGAGAGATCCGGATCCGGCCGTAGCATGCGAAGCAGGTCCAGCTTGGTGACGATCCCACGGAGGATCCCGTCTGTGCTGACCACCGGGAAACCGTCCCGATCGTGACCCTCGAACAGAGTCACCAGTGCCCGCACGCTCAGGTCCGGCCGGACCGTGAGCGGCGCGCTGGTCATGACCTCGGAGATGGCGGTGATCGAGCGTCGCAGCTTGGTCACGGGAGCCTCGACAAGAGGAACTCAACAGCCAATACCGCCCCCGCCGAATGAAGCGCCGATGAGGCGCTGGTGAACCCCGCCGGTGCCGGATGGGGGGTGAACGGAGTCTCAGCCGGAGTTCAGGAAAGATTCACCCGGGGCGACTGAACCTGGAGTCGGGGCCATCGGGATTGTCTTCTGGAGGAGAAACTTACCATGCTCAGAGTCCGCGACGTGATGACCACCGACGTCATCTCGATCAGCCCCGAGCTGACTCTCAGGGACACCATTGAACTCTTCGCTCAGCGGCACATCAGCGGTGCTCCCGTGCTCGCCAGCGGGCGGCTGGTCGGTGTACTCTCGACGAGTGACGTGCTGTCGTTCGAATCCTCGACCCCGGTCGTGCCGGTCGGGCGAGAGGACCAGGTCGAGCTCGATGAGTGGGAGGTGCCCGGGGAATGGGAGGAAGGAGCCGAGGCCCCGGCCACGTACTTCAACGAGCTCTGGGCCGATGCCGGGGCCGACGTGCTGGAGCGCTTCAACGAAGTACGGGGCCCCGAGTGGGACCTCCTCGCGGAGCACACGGTGGGGGAGGCGATGAGTCGCTCAATCTGCGCGGTCTCCACCGAGACGGAGGTCAGCTTCGCCGCGGGGTTCATGACCCGGGCGGGGATACACCGTCTTCTGGTGCGAGAGGCCGGCCAGCTGGTGGGCATCATCACCAGCATGGACATCGTGAAGGCGGTAGCCCAACGGCGGCTGGTCGCGGCCCGAGCACCGGCGTGACATTCACCCTCTCCTCGACGGCCTTTGGACCCTCCGGTCCGATCCCACCGGTCCACACCTGTGACGGTGCCGACCGTTCACCAGCGCTGGCATGGAGCGGAACTCCCGATGGTACCAAGAGCCTCGCGTTGATCATGGATGACCCGGACGCACCGGACCCCAAGGCCCCCAAGATGGTTTGGGTCCACTGGGTGATCTACAATCTCCCACCCGCGACGACGGCACTTCCCGAGGGAATGAACTCCGCCTCGCTGCCGGCGGGCGCCCGCGAAGGAGAAAATGACTGGAAGCAGACTGGATACCGGGGGCCCTGCCCGCCGATCGGACGCCACCGCTATTTCCATAAGCTGTACGCGCTCGATACTCTCCTCCCGGATCTCCACCGAGCCACCAAGGCCAGGCTCGAGGCCGCCATGAAAGGTCACATCCTCGCGCAGGCGGAGCTGATCGGCCAGTACCGCCGCTCGAG
>JBGPJS010000362.1:0-4617 GCA_041485505.1 Gemmatimonadota bacterium
CAAGGTCCACGGTGCGCTGCTGGCCCGCCGGGACCTGCCGGAGCATCTGGCCGCACTGGAATCGCTCAAGATCACGGCGATCGACCTGGTGGCCGTCAATCTCTATCCCTTCCGGGAAACCATCGCGAAGCCGCAGGTCAGCTTCGAGGACGCCATCGAGAATATCGATGTCGGCGGGCCCTCGATGCTCCGCTCCGCGGCCAAGAACCACGACTCGGTCATCGTGGTGGTGGAGC
Source organism: Gemmatimonadota bacterium (assembly GCA_041485505.1). Taxonomy (GTDB): domain Bacteria; phylum Gemmatimonadota; class Gemmatimonadetes; order Gemmatimonadales; family GWC2-71-9; genus JBDUEA01. The sequence continues at coordinate 237 of JBGPJS010000362.1, forward strand.
CTACCGATTACCCGGTGATTCTCGACATGCTCCGGCATGGCGGCGTGGCCCCCGACTGCCGGCGCCAGCTCGCGGCCAAGGTGTTCAGCCATACCGCCGACTACGACGGGGCCATCGCGCGCTATCTCACCCCGACGGAGGACGGGTTACCCGGCCGGATCGGGTTTTCCTTCGAGCGGCTGATGCCGCTTCGCTACGGGGAGAACCCCAGCCAGCGCGCGGCGCTGTACGTGAACGAGGAACCGAGGGGATTGCGCGATCTGAAGCAACGTCAGGGGAAGGAGCTCTCCTTTAACAACCTCCTCGACATGGATGCCGCGATCGGCACGGTGGCCTTCTGGCAGGCCCGCCCCGCCTGCGCCATCATCAAACACTCTACGCCGTGCGGGGTGGCGGTCGGCAGCACCGCCCAGGAGGCCTTCCGGAAGGCCCTTGCCTCGGACCCGCAGTCCGCCTTCGGTGGCGTCGTGGGGTTCAACACGGTGGTGGACCGGCAAACCGCGCTGGCCATGAAGGACCTCTTTCTGGAAGTCGTCGTGGCCCCGTCCTTCCACGATGAGGCTCTCGAGGTGCTCGCGCCCAAGAAGAATCTCCGGGCGGTCGAGGTGCCGGTGAGCCGGGGCGAGCGGGGCCTCGATTTCAAACGGGTCCGCGGCGGCTTCCTGGCCCAGGACCGGTTCGTCTTCGATCCGTCAGAAACAGACTGGAAGGTCGCCACCACGCGCCAACCCAGTGAGGCCGAGTGGACCGACCTGCGGTTCGCCTGGGCGGCCGTGGCGGCGGTCAGGTCCAATGCCGTTCTCATCGCCAAGAACGAGATGACCATCGGCATCGGCGCCGGGCAGATGAGCCGGGTGGACAGTTCCTTCCTGGCCGTCCACAAGGCCCGCCAGCAGGGGCATGACCCCAAGGGCGCAGTGCTTGCCTCCGACGCTTTTTTCCCCTTTGCCGATGGCGTCGAAGAGGCGGCCGCGGCCGGCGTGACCGCCATCATCCAGCCGGGCGGCTCGGTCCGGGACGCCGAAGTCATCGCCGCGGCGGATCGGTACGGAATGGCGATGGTCCTGACCGGGAAGCGACAGTTCCGGCATTGATCAGGTGAGCGGTAAGCGGTGAGCGGTAAGCAGGCCACCCTTCCCCGCCAGATGGTTCCGAGTTCCGGGTACCGGGGTCCGAAGGATCGCGGTGGCGGGGATGGGCCCGCTCACCGCTTACCGCTCACTGCTCACTCATTGGCCAATGACCAACCCTTCGCTCGACCACCGCGATCCCCCGCCCTATGCCTTTGCGGCCCTCACCGCCGGCGTGGTCTTCGCGATCTACGTTGCGACCCTGGCTCCCACCACCGCCTTCTGGGACACCTCGGAGTACATCGCCGCGGCCCGGGTGCTGGGTATCCCTCACCCACCGGGCAACCCCCTCTTTACCGTGCTGGCGCATTCCTTCGGGGCGCTCCCGTTGAGCCCGAACTACGCGGTGCGGATCAACCTCTTCGCCGCGGTGACCAGTGCGCTGTCCGCCGGACTCTGGTTCCTCATCGCGGACCGCTGGATGCGCAACGTGGTACCGGTCCGCTGGGTCCGCCTCGCGGCGGCCTTCGCGGGCGTCCTGGTCTCGGCTACCTCGTGGACCGTGTGGAACCAGTCGACGGTGAACGAAAAGGTCTACACCGTCTCCATGCTCTCGACTTCGTTGGTCATGTGGCTCGGGGTGCATTTGGCGGACGACGAGCCGGGGCCGCACCGGGACCGCTGGCTCATTCTCATCTGCTACATCATCGCGCTCAGCTCGACCAACCACATGATGGGGGTCCTCGCCGGCCCCGCGGTCGGGGTCTATGTCCTCGCGACCGACTGGCGGGTGCTCACCAAGCCCTGGGTCCTCATCATGGGGCTGGCGCTCGCCCTGGCCGTGTCGGGGACCTGGATCATGATATTGGACGGCCCCATGCCGGAACGCCTGATGATCCTGGCGGTCCTCGCGGTGCTGCTGCTCTACACGGCCTTGACCGACCCGGGCGAGTTCGCCCGGCCCATGCTCTATCTCGGCATCGCGGCGGTGGTGGTCGGGGTGTCGCTCAACTATCTCTTTCTGCCGATCCGTTCGGCCCACTTTCCCGCCATCAACGAAGGCGAGCCGATGGGCTTCCTGAGCCAGGCGCTGAAGGACGTCCTCAATCGGGCTCAGTACGGTAAGCCGTCGGTGCTCCTGCGGCAGGCCGATTTCGGATCCCAGCTGGCGAATTACTGGCAGTACTTCCAGTGGCAGTTCGCCCGCGACGCCGGAGCGCTCTCCCCGGTTGCAGTCGGGCTCTTCACCATGCTGGGGGTCCTGGGCGCCCTGTCTCTCTGGTGGAAAGATGTCCGGGCCGCCGCTGGCTCGACCGCGCTGATGTTTACGCTGACCCTGCTGCTGATCTTCTATCTGAATTTCAAGTACGGGTTCTCGATCCACACCAACCCCGCCCTGGGCGAGGTGCCCCGCGAGGTCCGCGAGCGCGACTACTTCTTCGTCATCTCCTTTGCGGCCTTCGGGGTCTGGATCGCAGTGGGATTCGGGGCGATCATGAGCGGGATCGCCGACTTCCTCTCGGCGCGCTCTCCGTCAGACACCCGCTGGATCATCGCCTCGCCGGTGCTGGCGCTGGCGCTGATTCCTGCCTTCGCGAATCGGATCACCGCGAGCCGGGCCAACGAGACCATGGCCCGGGACTTCGCGGTGGACCTGCTGGAATCGGTGGAGCCTTACGGGGTTCTGATCACGGCGGGGGACAACGACACCTTCCCCCTCTGGTACGCCCAGGAGGTCGAGGGGGTGCGCCGCGATGTCACGCTCGCCAACCTGTCCTTGATGAACACCCGGTGGCACTTGAAGCAGATGCACCGCCGGGTCACTCCGGAGTTCGATCCGAACAAGGCGGCCGCGTTGTGGAAAGGCGGAGTGTGGGTGCGCCCCACCACACCGGCACTCTCCCTGGACGAGGCTCAGATCGACAGCCTGCCCGAGGCCCAGCGGGTGCCCAAGAAAGGCGGCGTCCGATTCGACAGCCTGCAGATCTCCTTCGGCGACGATGTCCTGACCCTGCAGGACCTCGCCGCCATTTTCCTGATCCGGGACAATCTGGGCAAGCGACCCATTTACTTCAGTTGGAGCGATGGCGGGTACCCGGACCAGACCCTCAACCTGACGGCCTATCTGGTCTCCACCGGCCTGGTCAGAAAGCTCGAGCCCAGGCCGGTGGTCCCCAACGATACCATTGCACTGAGCCGAGGCCTGGGCTACGTCAACCTCCCCCGTACCCAAAAGCTCTTATGGGAGACCTATCACTACCAGACCGCGGCTCGCCACCGCCCCCATGGGTGGGTGGATGCCCCATCGTCCTCCATCCTGTCCCTCTACGGCATCGTTTACGGATCGGTGAGCGGGACGCTCCGGGCCAAGGGTGACACCGTGCTGGCCAACCGGGCAGACTCGATCGCGGTGGCGGTGAGTGTGAATTTGAAGGGAAGGGATAGGGAGTAGGCGGGAGGGTGTGGGGTGTGCGGTAGGCAATAGGTGACAGGTTGCAGGTGGTGGTAGAAGGTCGGTGGCGGGTGGTACACCCCACACCCTGGACCCTACAACCTACGACCCACGACCTACCACCCACGACTCCGAGCTCCCAACCACCCTTGCGGCCCCGTGCGGGATTCGCAATAATCGGAATCAAGCCGGCCCGCTCGGCCCCGGATCTCACGCTGTCCCGCCGGCCACCGATAGCTGACTAGCTGATCGCGGGTAGCCGGTAGCTGAAAGCCGGCCGCGGGAAGCCGGCCGCTGGAAGACCTCACCGGAGAATCGTCTCAATGAGCCGTGCCGCCCGGGCCCTGCTGCTCCTGCTCGCCGCCGCGATCCTGTGGAACGCCTGCTCCAACGAATCGAGCATCGGTCCGGGTCCGGTGGTGAGGATCTTCCTCAACCCCACCGCGCTCACCGTGGATGTGGGACTACAGGGGAGGATTCAGGCCTTTGCCCTCGACAAGGACAGCGCCGCCCTGATCGGCAAGAAGCTCACCTACGCATCGGACAACCCTTCCATCGCCACGGTCGATAACACCGGACTGGTTACCGCCTTGGCCCTCGGCGGTGCCACCGTGACTGTCAGCGCCGATGGAATCAGTGGTGCGGTGCCGGTGACCGTCAGCCTTCCCGACATTGACTTCGGCCCTGATTCGCTCTTCTACAGTGCGACCGCCGGCGGAGCCGACCCGGCCTCCCAGGCATCCGGCGTGACCAGCCTGCGGGGTGGCCCCATCACCGGACTCGCCGTCGGGACGATCTCCTATGGAGTCGGCGCGACCGGATGGATCAGCTCGGCCACGCTCGGCGGCACGGTTGTCCC
>JBGPJS010000363.1:0-4586 GCA_041485505.1 Gemmatimonadota bacterium
ATTCCGCCTCATGCTCGAAGGGATAGTGCCACTGGGCGTAGGGCATGGACCCCGAGTCGAACCAGGCGTCGATGACCTCCGGCACCCGGCGCATGACGCCGCCGCACTCGCAGGGCCAGGTGTAGGCATCGATGAAGGGCTTGTGAGGATCGAAACCCTTCGGCAGCGGCTTTCCCCACCGTTCGCTGAGTCGAGCGTAACTGCCGACGACTTCCAGATGGGTCGGCTCGGCGTCACAGACCCAGACCGGCAGCGGGGTTCCCCAGTAGCGATCCCGGGAGAGGGCCCAGTCCACGTTGTTGGCCAGCCACTCACCGAAACGGCCGGCGCCCACCTCGGGCGGGCTCCAGTTGACGCCGCGGTTGATCTCGAGCATCCGCTTCTTGACCGAGGAGGTGCGGATGAACCAGGAGTCGCGGGCGTAGTAAATGAGCTTGCTCTGACAGCGCCAGCAGAAGGGGTAATCGTGCTCGTACTGCTCGGTGCTGAGCCACCGCCCGTCGGCTTTGAGCCTACGAATGATGGCATCATTGGTCTCGTCGGCAGTGACCAACTTGCCTTCGATCTCGGGCCAGGTGGTTCCCTGGAAGGTTCCATCGGGTGCGACGGGCCGCAGCAGGGCCAGGCCATGCTGCTGTCCTGCCGCGTAGTCATCGGCACCGAAGGCCGGCGCCATGTGCACCATGCCGGAGCCGTCATCCGCGGTGACAAAATCGCCGGCGATGATGACTGAGTGCGCCTTGTCGGTCGGGAGCGGGACCACGTCCAGGGGCCGGCGATAGCGTTTGCCGACGAGGTCACTGCCCATCACCTTGGCAATGACATTGCCAACGCCAATTGTGCGTCCGCCGATTGGCACATCGCTGCTTCGATCCTTCGCGACAACGAGCTTTCGGATCTCTCCGCTCGGCTGGTCGGGCCAAGCGTACACCCAGTATTCCATCTTCGGATGCACCGCCACGGCCACGTTCGACGGCAGCGTCCACGGTGTGGTCGTCCAAACCACCAGCTCCCATCCCGAGTCGTCGTCGAGCGGAAAGGTGACGTAAATCGACTTGTCCTTGATCTTCTCGTAGCCGAGCGACAACTCGTGGCTCGAAAGCACGGTGCCGCAGCGGGGGCAATAGGGCAGCACCCGGTGACCCCGGTACAGCAGCCCCTTCTCGAAGAGCCGATGCAGCAACCACCAGACCGACTCGATGTACTCGTTGCTGTAGGTGATGTAGGGATGCTCGTAGTCCAGCCAATACCCGATCCGGCCCGAAAGCTGTTCCCAGTCCTGCTTGTAGCGGAAGACACTCTCCCGGCAGAGTGCGTTGAACTTCTCGACCCCGTATTCCTCGATGGCCTTCTTGCCGTTCAGGTTGAGCTGCTTTTCCACCTCAATCTCGACCGGGAGACCGTGAGTGTCCCAACCGGCGATGCGGGTGACCGACTCGCCGCGCATGGCGTGGAACCGGCAGATCAGGTCCTTGAGGGTGCGGGCAAAAACGTGATGGATGCCGGGACGGCCGTTGGCAGTGGGGGGGCCCTCGTAGAAGACGAACGGCGGGCCGTTCCGGTTGGCGGCCAGCGTCAGGTGGAAAAGGTCTTCGGCTTTCCATCCCTCGAGGACTTGTTGCTCGAGGGCATCGGGGCTCAGCTCGGGCCAGGGCCGGAACGGCATCAGTCCATCCGCTCCACCAGCTTGCTCACCAGCCGGGCGAGCGAGGGCTCCGCCTGGGTGGCGGTGGCGATGATCTTCCCGATGTCCGCGGGCTCCAGGGCATCGGGCAGGCACTGATCCGTGATGATGGAGATCCCCACCACCCGCATGCGTTCGTGCACCGCGACGATCACTTCCGGCACCGTGGACATCCCCACGACATCGGCGCCGACGGCGCGGAGCATCCGGTACTCCGCCCGGGTCTCGAGATTGGGACCCGGGACGGCCACATAGACCCCTTCCCGGAGCGGGATCCCGAACTCCAGCGCGATCCCCCGTGCCAGGGCGCGGAGGGCGGGATCGTAGGGGGCGGACATGTCGGGGAAGCGGGGGCCCAGGCGATCGTCATTGGGACCGATCAGTGGATTGTCGCCGAGGAAGTTGATGTGATCGGCGATGAGCATCAGATCGCCCGGCCCCCAGAACGGGTTCATGCCGCCGCAGGCGTTGGAGACGATCAGCGTGCTGGCGCCGAGGGCGTGCAGCACCCGCACCGGGAAGGTGACCTCCTGCAGCGTGTAACCTTCATAACGATGGAACCGGCCCTGCATCGCCACGACCGTTCTGCCACCCAGGCGCCCCAGGAGTAACCGCCCGGCGTGGGTCTCGACCGTGGAGAGGGGAAACCCGGGAATGTCCTGGTAGGGAATCTCGGTCTCGATCGCGATTTCCCGGGCCAGGCCACCCAGGCCGGTGCCGAGGATGATGGCGACGTCGGGGCGGGCCGCCGTGCGCTGGCGAATCGCGGCGACCGCCGCCTGGATCCGATCGAAGAGGGGGAGAGTCTGGGTCATGCCTGCCGCTTGAGGAGCAGCTCGGTCTGGACCTGGTAACTGACTGTCGCGTGAGCCTCGTAACCCGCGACCTCCCCCAGCTGCCGTTCCAGCAGGGCCCGGAAGTTGGACAGGAAGGAGGCGAACTGCCGATTCAGCGCCTCGGTCCGCTCCCGGACCAGCTGTTCATCCTTTTGCGCCCGTGACAAGGTTCCGAGCGCCTCGGTCTTGGCTTCGCGGAGGATGGACTCCGCCTCCCGCTCGGCCTGCTCCTTGGCCTCGACGCGGAGCTGCTGGGCGGCCACGAGGGCGTCGTTCATGGCCCGTTCCCGATCGCGGAACGCGCGGAGCTGCTCCTGGAAGTTCTTGATGCGCTCCTCGAGCTGAGCCTTTTCCCGGAGCAATCGCTCCAACTCCTCCGAGATTCGCATCTTGAACTCATCAACCTGCGTGCGGTCGTACCCCCGTAGGGTCCGTTGGAATTCCTGAGCCCGCACATCGTGCGGGGTCAGTTGAAAGACGTCTTCCGTCATAGGCCGCGTTCTCCAAAGAGGAGTGTCCCCAGCCGCACCATCGTGGCCCCTTCCTCCACCGCCACCAGATAGTCGCCCGACATGCCCATCGAAAGCTCCGGCAGGACATGGCCCTGCCGCTCGGCCGATTCCTGCAACCCCCGGAGGCGGCTGAACGTCGCCCGCTGCACCCCGACATCGTCGGTGAATTGGGCCATGGTCATCAGGCCCCGCAGCTCCAGATGCGGGAGCGCCTGGACCGCCGCCAGCAGCGGCCCCAAGGCCTCCGGCTCGACCCCACCCTTCTGCGGTTCGTCCGAGCAGTTGACCTGGACCAGTACCCGCTGGCGGGTGCCCGGTGCCGCCCGACGATTCAACTCGACCGCCAAGTCCTCCCGATCCACGGAATGGATCAGAGCGAAGCGGCCCACGGCGAGTCTGGCCTTGTTGCGCTGGAGGCCACCGATGAGGTGCCACTCCACCGGCAGCTCGGCGACAGCTTCCTGCTTGGGTAGCGCTTCCTGAATTCGATTCTCACCCACTGCCCGGAGGCCGACCGCCCACGCGGCTCGCACCGCCTCGGGGCCGTGGCTCTTGGTGACCGCGACAATCGAGACCGGGTGTGACCAGCCCCGGCCGGCCTGACGGGACGCGATCTGCTCGCGTACCTGGGCCACGCGATCGGCCAGGCCGGGGAATGGCATAGCTGGCAAATTTAGGTCGGCGTTGGAGTTAAGTGAAGTAGCAAGAAGTTCCGAGTTCCGAGTTTCGAGTTCCGAGTTCCGAGTTCCGAGTTCCGAGTTCCGAGTTTCGAGTTCCGAATCACTGTGATATCGAGTGACGTTATGAGCCGTCATTGTCCTTGTGAATGGAGTTCCGCAGCGCGCTGATGATGCGCGCGACCTCCACAGCCTGTTTTTGCAAGACGTTGAATCGCTTGCCGTCGATATACCCCACATCCAAGGCCAAATAGAGTTGGGATCGCACTTCCGCGCATGAACCCTTTGCGATTATCAAGAAGCGGCGAAACTCCGCAGCGCCGCGCCTTTCAAAGCCCTCTGCGATATTGGACATGACGGACACAGCAGCCCTTTGCATCTGGCGGGCCAGCGCGAAGTCGCGTGACAGCCGACTCCCGCGAGTCGCCTCGTAAACGCTGTGTGCGAGTACTCTGGCTTTTTGCCACGCGATCATGTCTTCAAAACGACTGGCCATTCAGCGACACCTGCGCGAATATGATTCCGACATCCACATGCAAGATCTGAGACTCGGAACTCGGAACTCGGAACTCGGAACTTCTCACGCCGACACCCTCTTGCGCCTTGCGCGGCCGTTTAGTTCGTAGACATACGCCAATATTTCCGCGACGGCTTTGTATAAATGGGGCGGCACTGACTGGCCTACTTCGACCCCTTTGTACAACGCCTGGGCGAGAGGTTTGCGCTCAATCACCGGGATGCCGTGCTGCGCCGCGAGCGCGCGGACGTGCGCCGCGAGGACGCCCGCGCCTTTGGCGAGCACCACGGGAGCGGGCATGGTTTTTTCGTCGTACTTCAAGGCGACGGCCAGCTCGGTCGGGTTCGTCACCACCACGTC
>JBGPJS010000364.1:0-4572 GCA_041485505.1 Gemmatimonadota bacterium
AGGGGGTCGAGCAATGGTCTTTCGCCTGCGGAAGCTGGTGGGCCGTGCCTGGGATGCGAGCTTCTGGCGCCCCTCGCATCTCCGCCTCATCCACGACCAGGTTCTCCACCGCCGCCGCAACGAAATCGACGGTCATTCCGACGACGATCACCTGCTCGCTTCAGCTCAATGGCTGTGCCGGGCCCAGGACGCAGCCTCGGATGGCGGGGTCATGGGTCGATACCGGCTCCACGGTGGTTGGACTTCCTCCTATCCAGAGACGACGGGCTACATCATACCAACGTTCTTGCGGCTGGCAGAGCTACTCAAGGACCCCAGTTACACTGATCGGGCCCGCCGATGCGTCGATTTCCTCATGGCATTGCAGCTGGATTCAGGGGCCTTCCCCGGCGGCGAGCTTCACGAACGTCGGACCGGTCCGTCGATCTTCAACTCGGCGCAGATTGTTCACGGACTCATCGCGTGGCATGCCGCTACCGGCGACCGCGGAACCCGCGATGCGGCAATCAGGACGGGAGATTGGTTGGTCGAACAGATGGACCCTGATGGCGCCTGGAGAAGACACGTCCACAACGGCCACGTGACTTCGTATACCGCTCACGCTTCCTGTTGGCTGGCTGAGCTGGGCCAGGGGGTGGGGAAAAAGGAGTTCCTCGACGCCGCCGGGAGACACCTCGACTGGGTGCTGAGCCTCCAGGACGAACAAACCGGGTGGTTTGATCTCGCCGGTTTTACTCCCGCCCACCATTCGGCTCGGCAGGCGGTAACCCACACGATTGCGTACACTCTCTGGGGTGTGTTGACCAGCTCGGTGATTCTGGGCCGTGAAGACGGCCTGGTAGCGGTGAAAAGGGCCGCTCAAGGCATCGCTCGCCGACTTGAACTCAGTCACTGGCTACCAGGGGAGCTGGATTACGCCTGGCGAGGTCGGGCGAATTACTCCTGTCTCACCGGCAATGCTCAGATGGCCCTCGTGTGGTTCAAGCTGTACCAGCAGGATCGGGATCCGAGATGGCTGAACCCCGCGTTCAAAGCCCTGGATCTCGTCAAGCGAAGCCAGCCGATGACCAACCCGGACCCTGGGATTCGGGGAGGCATACCGGGGTCTGATCCGGCCTGGGGGGGCTACCTCTATATGTCCTTCCCGAACTGGGCCGCCAAATTCTTTATCGACGCCCTCATGACTCGGCGGGAGATTGTTGCAGCCGGGGTCGGCCCAACCTCTGATCGGGCAGAGGCCCCCCCGGACATCCCCACCCGGCTCGGAGAGCCAGGGCCCGCGGTGGGAGCTGCGCCGCTCAGAGTAGTGCTCTATACCCGCCCTGGCTCCACCAAGCTCGCGGAGATGCTGGATGCGTGGTGTGGTGGCTGGGGCTTCAAGCCCGCGGCCATTGTGGTTGAAGACACCGCCGAGCCATCGGCCCGGAAGCGACTCGGGACGGTGCTGCGGGAGGAGGGCCTGGGTGGGATTCCCCGCCGACTACGGCGAAGGCCGATGCCGACTCACGGGCGGAACGACCTGGCCGGCTCTCCCTCGACCGATGTCTTCGAAGTGTGCCGGCGCTACAGCCTCCCGGTGATTCGGGTCGGCTCTCTAGAGAGCGAAGAAAGTCTGCAGGTTATCCGGGATCTGCGACCGGACCTCGCGGTCCATGCCGGCGCCGGGATTCTTCGCCCGCCCCTCCTGGCGGTTCCTCGTCTGGGAACACTCAATGCTCATATGGGCATTCTGCCGCATTACCGAGGAATGAACGTCGCCGAGTGGGCGGTCCTCAGGGGTGGGCCGGTAGGGTGCACCGTTCATTGTGTGGATGCCGGAATCGACACCGGAGATATCCTTTGTGTGCGGATGGTGCCTACCGATCGGCTGCGGAGCATTGCTCAAGTGCGGGACCGGGTCAATCAGGCACAGGTCGCACTGCTCGGTGAGGTTTTGCGGTGGGTCATTGCGAGCGGTACCCTGCCGGCAAGGCGAAGCCAGAAATTCGCCGAGGGAACCCAGTACTTCAGAATGCACCCCTCGTTGGCCATCCAGGTGGAATCCAGACTCCAATCGGCCCCGGGCTCCGAGGTCTAGCACCGTTCGGCCCACAGGCGACGGGGGGAGGAGAGACGCGGAGAGGCGGAGGCAAACGATGCGGCCTCGGAGCTCCTGGCCGAGGAACCCAGCCGTCGCACGATGCCACTGCAGGGGAATTGTAGGTCAAGCCAACAGGCTAGGTTGAACTGAGATCACACCGGCTACCGGCCCAACAGGTGAGAAGCCCGACCACAAGGAGGGCCAAGAGACCTAGCCCGACGGTGCCCCAGAACCCTTTGCCGGGATTGCCGGTTCGAAGCGAATCCATTTCGGTCCGCGGTATGGCGATCCGGCAACTGTCACAGGTCAGTGGCTGAAGGTACGGAATTCCACTGACCGAGTCTTCGGTCAGCCGCAGCCCGTGCAACTGAAGGGCCTCCCCTCGCCGCCAGACCTGAACCTGTTGACGCGGGGGTAAGTCGCTGGGAGCGGCGACTGGGATCGGCCGCCACCCGGCTCCGCACGCAGCCTGGGGCAAACTCAGGAGCAGACAGAGGATGGCTCGGCGCCGCCGGCTCGGCCCGGGGAGAGGGGGCATTGCCATGCTCACATGCTACTTTCTGGCCGTCCCTTGGTCAATGCGACGGTATCGGCCGGCTGTCGCTCAAGAGGCGCTTGCAGGCGACAGTCGCGCCAGGCGCGTAGCGCCCTGCGCGGCCGCCCCTCCCCACCGCGCGGCGGAAGCGTAGGCTGACCCGGGATCTGAGGTTGCACCTGCCCCTGCAGCGCGGCCGTTAGGCAGCAGTACGCCTCGCTCCCCAGACTCGCGTACTTTCGGAGCCCGCTGAGTGCCACGCCGCACTACCCGAACACCGTCCCCATGCTACATTGAACTGTCCGCCTGATCTTTACAAACAACGACGTACTGCGTGATGCCAGGGCATGCCGCATGTTTGCCATGGCCGAAGGCAGAGGGGGTAATGGTGGGCCCATCCGACATCGCATTCATTAAGGGCGTCATTGCATTCGTGCTGGTAGCCGGGACCTCTATGGGCGCGCTGCGCATGTGGCTTCGCGCGCGCAACAATGCCTCACCCGATACGGGGCGCCTACTGGACGCTCTCCGGGAGGAGAACCTCCAGCTGCGCGCCGACCTCGAGGCGCGGATGGCGGAGATCGAGGAGCGGGTAGACTTCACGGAACGGCGACTGGTACAGGATCGCCCCAACCCCCGCCTCCCCGGCTCAACAGCGCGGACACCGGTCTAGTGCCCCTGCTCTGATTAGCTGCTGCGCAACTAGCCTGCACTTGAGATCGCGCCTGCGCCTGAAGCGCGGGGGTTAGCGGGCTAACGGCAGGAGGACTCGATCGCGATGTCTTTCATTCCCCGGCTCGACCTCTTGCTGGCCGACCTTGAAGGCTTGGCCGGCGCTGTCATGTTTCCCGCACTCCTGTATCTGGGCTCCAGGCTGGCTCTCACCTGGACGGTAAGGCTGCATTGGATCGTGGGCGCCTTCCTGAGCATCCTCTTCGGTGTTCTCGTGGCCCTGCTCTTATTCGGGATGACGGCAACCTTCTTCAGGAATTTCCCAGCACGGGTAACCCTCAGTCTGTTCGCCTCCATTGTACTCCTGGCAGCAAATGTGTGCTCCGCATGGTCGTTCATCCTCTTTTCCCAGGGCTGGGCCTCCTACGAATCATCACGCCAGCTTGACCCAGGAGCCTTCGCTGATCTCTATCTTTGGCACTTCATTGACATGATCCCCGGATTCAAGGTCTGGGAGACGCTTGGCGTTCAGGCGCCCATCATAGCCAAGGGCCCCATTGCCGGCCTGCCACTCCTTGCATTCAGGGTATGCGTCGGTCTGCCGATCCTCGCGTTGTTCGTCAAATGGTATGACTTGGTCAAGTCCAAAGGTCAGCCGCCTCCCGGCCCCGGTTGAGGTTGTGCCAGCTTTGTGCTCATGAGCTCTCTAACTAGCGCTTGTACCTTCTGGCGTGTCTGTCAAGGGAGAGGAGTCTACGATGACGGTCTCTGTCTTTGTCGGCACCAGCCTCGACGGCTTCATTGCACGGCCGAACGGCGATCTCGACTGGCTGCCGGCGGGCGGCGGCGAACCCCACGGCTACAACGAGTTCATAGCAAGCGTCGATGCGCTGGTGATAGGTCGCAAGACCTTCGAGACGGTTCTGACCTTTGACGCATGGCCATATGGTGACAAGCGCGTAGTAGTGCTGAGTAGTCACCCCGTCGACTTGTCCGCGGCCCGTGGAGGCGTGGTTGAACAGATGGCCGGACCTCCGGCTGGGATCGTGTCGCAACTCGCCGCCAGTGGTGCCCACCACCTCTACGTTGACGGTGGGATCACCATTCAAGGGTTCCTGCGCGCGGGGCTCATTCAACGTCTCATTATCACTCGCGTGCCCGTGCTCATTGGAGACGGAGTTCCTCTCTTCGGCACCCTACCGCGCGATGTGCGGCTCCGTCACGTAGCGACTCGGCACTATCCGAGCGGCTTGGTTCAGAGCGAGTACCATGTTGCCGGCTAACA
>JBGPJS010000365.1:0-4514 GCA_041485505.1 Gemmatimonadota bacterium
CTCACGGCGACGGTGCCCCACGAGTTCACTGCGGTCTCCAACGGGCGCCTGGCCGGGGATCAGAAGAACCCCAACGGCAGCCATACCCTCACCTGGAGCCAGGACACCCCCAGCGCCACCTACCTGGTCTCCCTCATCGTGGCGCCGCTGGTCAAGATCCATGACGTCTGGCGCGGCATCCCGGTGGACTACTACGTCTACCCCCAGGACAGCGCCCTGGCGCGACCGCTCTTTCGCGTCACCCCGGACATGATCGAGGTGTACTCAAAGCTGACCGGGGTGAAATACCCCTGGGCCAAATACGCCCAGACCACGGTGGCCGATTTTTTCGGCGGCATGGAGAATGTGAGCGCCACCACGCTGGTTGACTGGCTTCCCGACGCGAAGGCCTACGCCGACCGACCCTGGTATCAGTACATCCTCATTCCCCACGAGCTCGCGCATCAGTGGTTCGGTGATTACGTCACCACGGCCAACTGGGCCAACATGTGGCTCAACGAGGGATTCGCCGAATTCATGCCGGGGCAGTATTGGAACCAGAAACTCGGCCGCCATGCGGAGGACGACTATTACCTCGACGAGTACCGCCAGTTCATGCAGACCGACCGTCGGCGCCGAATGCCGCTCGCCTCCTTAGGCTCGAACAACATCTACCCCAAGGGTGCTCTGGTCCTCCGGATGCTGGAGCGGTATCTGGGGCGGGAACGCTTCTGGGCCGCGGTAAAGCGCTACCTCGAGAATCACGCGCTAGGCGCGGCGGTCACCGACGACTTCCGTCAGGCCGTGCTCGAAGCGACCGGCCAAAACCTCGACTGGTTCATGGATCAGTGGTTCTACCAGGCGGGGTATCCCGAATTCGAGGTTGAGGCCTCCTGGGATTCGGTTTCGAGTACAGTGACCCTGCAGGTGAAACAGACCCAGGTTGACTCCTCGAAGGCCGACAGTACCGGCCTCCGCTACACTACTCCCGCCGTCTTTCGCATGCCGGTGACGGTCCGGGTCGGTACCGCGGGTGGTGAGGTGACCCAGCGCTTCGATCTCGACGCCAGAGAGCAGACCCTGACGGTGAAATCCATCGCGACTCCGCCCACCATGGTCGTCTTCGATGACGGCAACGCCATTCTCAAGCGACTCACCTTTCAGCAGCCTACCGCCTGGCTTGCCACTCAACTGGAGCGGGACCCGGACCTGTGGAACCGTCAATGGGTCATCGAGCAGTTGGCGGCGCGCAGCACCGATTCCGCGGCTGGTGCGGCGCTCGCGAAGGCTGCGACGACGGCGGACTACGACCTCACCCGGGTCCAGGCGCTCAAGGCAATGGCGGGATTCCCCGCCGCAGTGGCCGTCGGGGCCATCCATTCGGCGCTCACGGATACCTCAGCCAGAGTGCGGGCACTCGGGTTCGAGGCGCTCGGCGTTGTCGGAGGGAAAGATGCCCTCTCGGTAGTTCGGGACGCATTCGAGAAGGACCCGAGTTACCAGGCGCGGGCCGCGGCACTCACCGCCCAGATCCACCTGCAACCTTCGGAGCGCGGGGAGCTCATCGCTCGCGGCTTGCACACGCCGTCATACCAGGACGCGATTCAGAACGCGGCGCTCGGTGCGATCGTGCAGGACAGCGATACCAGCATGATCGGTGAGGTGGAGTCGGTCCTGGGCGATCAGGGCGATCCCGCGTTTGCTCTGGCCGCGCTGGCGGGCCACGGAAGCCTTCGGGCGCTCGACATGCTGGTGCGGCATCTCGACGACGCCAGACCAACGGTTCGGCAGCGGGTCCAACAGGCCTTCGAGTTCGGGATGGACAAGAAGCGGGCGGTGGAAGCGTTGAAGCAGGCGGAGCCTGGGCTCAGCGGGGAGCGCACCAGGAAGGAAGTGGCGAAGCTGATTGAGCGGCTGGAGAGTCGGCCGCCTAGTAGGGAGCAGTAAGCGGTGAGCAGTAAGCAGGGATTTGGAGGACAGCCCGGCCGTAGCTGTGGTATGGGGCGGGGGGCCGCTCACTGCTTACTGCCTACCGTCCCTACGGCAGCAGCCATCCCGCGACCTCCTTGAGTGCCTCCGCCGCCTGTTCCGGGTCCGGCAAACGCGGCACCGGCCACACCAGGTCAATTCCAGAAAGCCGCCGGATCGCGTCGGCGTTGGAGCGGGTCGAGGCATCCGGCTCATCCGGTGTGGTGAGCACCACGCCGATCACCGGGACCCGCTCGGCGCGCAGGATCCGGATGGTGAGCAGCGTGTGGTTGAGCGTGCCCAGCCGATCGCTGGCCACCACGAGGACCTTGGCATCCAGGCCGTGGGCCAGGTCGAGCATGTTGTCGTTCCAGGTGAGCGGGGCCAGCAGGCCACCGGTGCCCTCCACCAGCGTCACATCATGCGAGGCCGCGTAGCCCCGGATCCGTTCGACCAGGGCCTGCAGGTCGATCGTTCTCCCTTCCATCTCCGCGGCCACCGCCGCCGCCAGCGGTTCCCGAAGCCGCACCAGCGCGGCGGTCGGTTCCCGCTGCCCGGTCGCTCCCGCGAGCAGCACACCGTCTTCCTGGAGTGAAAGTTCCGGACCACAGCCGGTCTCGATCGGTTTGATCGCCACCACGCGCTGTCCCGCGGCCAGCAGCGCCCGAGCCAGCGCGCAGCCGACCCACGTCTTCCCCACGCCGGTGTCGGTGCCGGTGATGAGCGTGATGTTGGTGGAAGGCGCCGGTTCGCCGATCAGCTCGCTCTTGCGGGATCGCGTCGGGGAGGAGCTTCTGGACTTGCGGGGCCGTGGTGCGGTCATTGGCACTCCTCGCCGATGCCCGCCGCGATCGCTTCGGTCAGCAGGGTGATTTCCTCCAGCCTGATCGACAGCGGAGGCATGAGGACCACCACGTCCCCCAGGGGGCGGAGGAAGACGCCGCGCCGCCGAGCGGCCCGGCAGACCCGCATGCCGCGTCGCTCCGCGGATGGGTAGGGCGCCTTGGTCTTGCGGTCGGCCACCAGCTCAACGCCGGCCGCCAGCCCGAATTGCCGGACATCGCCCACCGCCGGCAGTCCCCGGAGCCGATCCAGACTTCTTCCCAAATGTTCGATCTTAGGCCCTAGTCCGTCCAATACCCCGTCCTGCTCGAAGATGTCGAGGGTCGCGAGGGCCGCCGCGGCCGCGAGCGGGTTGCCGGTATAGGTGTGCCCGTGGAAGAAGGTCCGCCCTTCCGCCGGCGGGCCCCGGAAGCCGTCGAAGATCCGCTCGGTGGTGAGAGTGGCCGCCATGGGAAGGTATCCCCCGGTGAGCCCCTTGGCGATGCACAGCAGATCGGGGGAAACTCCTTCCCGTTCGCAGGCGAACATTCTCCCGGATCGGCCGAATCCGGTCGCCACTTCATCCAGCACCAGCAGCGCGCCCACCTGGTTGGCGATCGCCCGCACTCGGTGCAAATAGCCCTCGGGCTGCAGGATCATCCCGGCGGCACCTTGGACCCCGGATTCGATCACGATCGCCGCCAGCCGATCGCCCTGCTCAAGGGCCAGCCGCTCCAACTCCGCGAGGCAGTCGATCTGGCAACTGGGGCGCTCCAGTCCCAGGGGACAACGGTAGCAATAGGGCGACGGGGCGCGAGTGGTCTCGAAGAGCAGTGGCCGGTAGCGGCCATGGAAGAGCTCCATGCCGCCGAGCGAGACCGAACCGACCGTGTCGCCATGGTAGGCGTTGCCCAGCGTCAGGAAATGGCTGCGGGCCCGCTCCCGTCCCCCATCCACCTGCTGCCAGAACTGGAGCGACATCTTGAGGGCGACTTCGACCGCGGTGGAGCCGTCGTCGGAGAAGAAGACCCGCGTTAGCCCTGGCGGCGCGATGTCGATGAGGCGCTTCGCCAGAATCACCGCCGGCACATTGGCGTGGCCCAGCAGCGTCGCGTGGGCGATGCGCCCCAGTTGATCGGTGACCGCCGCATCGATTTCCCGCCGCCGATGACCGAAAAGGTTGCACCACAACGAGCCCACCCCGTCGAGATAGCGCTTGCCCTCGACGTCGATCAGATAGTTCCCCTCGCCCGCCGCGATCAGCAGCGGCTCCTCCTCACGGTAGACCGAGTGCGGGGTGAAGGGGTGCCAGAGGTGGGAGTCGTCCCAGGCACGAAGCTCATCCAGAGATGGTGGGGCGGCGGCAAGGCGGGACGGCGGGACGGCGGTATCGATGCGCTCAGGGCTCCTGCCCATCCCCCCATCCGCCCATCCGCCCATCATGTTGCCACCAGCTCCGCCACCACGAACCCCGCATCCTCGATCATCCGGAGATCCGCCTCGGGACCCTGGCCGGGCGTGGTGAGGTAGCCATTGCAGAAAATGGAATTGGCGGGATACAGGGCCAGCGGCTGCAGATGGCGGAGATTCACTTCCCGCCCGCCCGCCGCGCGAATATCCCGAGAAGGGTTGACGAAGCGGAACATGGCGAGAATGCGGAGACAGTCCTGCGGCGAGAGCCGGGGCTGGTCGCCCAGAGGAGTGCCGGGACGGGGATCCAGAAAATTCACGGGGATCGACTCCAC
>JBGPJS010000366.1:0-4508 GCA_041485505.1 Gemmatimonadota bacterium
CGTCTACCACTCGGGGGCCTGGACGGCTGGTGTACGCGTTTCCGTCGAGCACCCAGACGGGGGTTCGATCCAGCAGGCCCCGCGCCGTGGGATCGGTCAGCGCCACCAGCTCGCGAACCGCGCGGGGGACATCGAAGCCGCAGAGCATCACGATGATGGTATCAGGGCGGAGTTGGGCCAGGTCGCCCCATTCACGTCGTGCCGAACGTACTCCTGGCTCGGCCCCCACGTCCTCCCCGCCGGCCGCCACGACCAGCTCCGGTACCCAGTGGCCCGCGAGGTACAGCGGCTGCAGCCACTCGATACAGATCACCCGCGGGATGCCATAGGCCTGGGAGCGCCGGGCGGGATCCGGGGCGCTTAGACGCCTGAGGCGGCTGCTCAGACCGAGGATCAGTTCGTCAGCCTCGTCCGCCAGGTCCAGCGCCTCGCCCACGGCGCGGATATCGGTCCAGATCCCGGCCACGTCGTGCGCTCCCAGAGCGAGCACCCGGGGCGCGGGCTGCATGGCGGTCGCGAGGCGGTGGATCTGACCATCGCTCACCGCGCAAACCTCGCAGAGTTCCTGGGTGATGATCAGATCCGGCGCCAGGCGGCGCAGCAGATCGACATCGACCGCGATGACGGGATGTCCCGCACTCACGAGGGCCCGGACCGCCGCATCGATGGCGGCGCCGGGCTGGTGGATGTCGATCGGTGTGGTCGTGACCCGCGGAAGCTGCCGGACGGACGGGGGATAGTCGCACTCGTGCGAGATCCCGACCAGGTTCTCCTCGCCGCCCAGCGTGGCGACTATCTCGGTCGCGGCCGGCAGCAGCGACACGACCCGCATCAGTCCTGGACGAGCCGAGCGGGTGCGTTGATCATGAGAAGAACCAATCCCACTCCGGTCACGATCAACGGCAGAACGCTCCCGGTGATGAAATGAAAAACGGTGCCCGCGACGGAAGGGCTCTCGATGAGCGCCCACACGAGGAGCGCGCGGCCGAAATTGGACTGCCACCAGGTGTCCTCGCTGTCTCCCCGTTCCAGCGGCTGGATCCGGCTTCTGATGACGGTGGCAGCCCCAAATCCCGAGGCCCCGAATGCCAGCGCAGCAGCCTGGAGCACGAAGACCGGGGTGGCACCAAGGCTGGACGGCACCCGGGATCCGAGCAGCAGCATCACCGCGGTCATCAGGAAGAGACCGCCAGTAAGCGCCCGATGCACGACGACCGCGCGAAGCCGCGGAGGCGTTGCCTGGGATTCGGGCATCGGTGAAGTCGGTCTACTCCTTGCTCTCGCGATTGGCCACCCTGAACAGCAGGAAGCCGAGCCCGGCGAAAATCAGTATGGCCACCAGGTTGCTGGTCGCGAATGCGCCCAGATATTTGTCCGCGACCGGCACGAGGTGGGCGAGATAATCCGAGGCGGGGATCTGTGCCGCCTCGGCCTGTTTCACGACTGCGGCGGCGATGGCGGCAAGGAGGATCCCTCCGATGGCCCCGCCGGCAATGAGGCCGCTGGAGAAGAGGACGCCCGGTCCCGATTCGACATCGGCGATGCTGCGATCGCGCGCGGTGAGCCGGCGCTCCACCAGCCAGCGGATCACACCACCGGCGAACATTCCGGAGGAGGTCGCGATCGGGAGGTAGATCCCCACCGCGACCGGAAGCGACTGCAGGCCCATCAGCTCGACCCCGATGGTGATGAAGACACCGAGCAGGACCAGGGTCCACGGCAGCTTCTGGGTCAAGATGCCGTCGGTCACCAGCGCCATGATGGTGGCCTTGGGCGAGTCGAGCTTGGTTACCGCCTTGCCGTTCTTGTCCTCGTGAATCCGACCGCCGATGCCGGGATCAACCAGGTATCCGATTTCGTGGGTCGCCGGATCGACCAGGTACTTCCCCGGCTGCACATCCTGGGTTGGAGTGTTCACCCGGATGACCTCCCAGTCCCTGCCGTCATGACTCATCCGCTCGCCGGTGGAAGTGACGGTGCGGTGAGCGTCGTTGGTGCCGGAGGCCTCGAGGATCACGCCCGGATGCGGCTCGGCGACGATGGTAGTGTAGGCCGCATTGAGGAAGGTGAGCGTCCAGCCGATCGCCAGCGCCGAGAACACGGTCCCTGCCATGATCGCCAGCTGCTGGTTCCGGGGCGTCGATCCCACCAGGAAACCGGTCTTGAGGTCCTGGCTGGTATTGCCGGCGTTGGCGGTGGCCACCGCGATGACGCCCGCGATGGAGATCACCCCCACCCGGTGGTCAATCCCGGTCCATCCGATGAGCAGGAAGATCACCGTGGTGCCGATCAGCGCCGCGATGGTCATCCCGGAGATCGGGTTGGCGCTGGAGCCGATCTCCCCGCATATCCGGGAGGAGACGACAGCGAAGAAGAACCCGAAGATCACGATCAGGAGCGCACCCAGAAGATTCACCCCCACCACCGCCTTGGGCAGCACCGCGAGGATCAGCACCAGGGCCAGAGAACCGATCACGGTCACCAGGATCGGCAGGTCCCGATCAGTGCGGAGCTTCGAAGCCGCGGCCCCCATCGAGTCCTTGAGATCCTGGAACCCGGAACGAAACGCGCTGACAATGGTGGGGAGGGCGCGGACCAGTGCCATGATCCCCGCCGAGGCGACCGCTCCCGCCCCGATGAAGTAGACGTAGTTCGAGCGGACCTCGCCCGGGCTCATGTCGGAGATCAGGCGCGTGGTGGCGGGATAGAGGGCCGTGGTGAGTCCGCCACCGAAGAGTTTGATCGCGGGAATCAGCACCAGATACGCGATGCAGCCGCCGGCGAAGAGAAACCCTGAGATCCGGGGCCCGATGATGAACCCCACACCCATCAGCTCCGGCGACACTTCCGTGGTAATGGACCCGCCCTTATAAAAGGCGGTGCTGGGGTCGCGGGGGAAGGTCGGGGTGTCTTTCCAGAGCTTGAGCCCCAGCATCAGGAGCTTATAGAGGAAAGCGACGCCAAACGCCTGAAAGAGCAACCTGGCCTGGACCCCGCCCTTCTCCCCCGCCACCAGCACCTCGGCGCAGGCGGTGCCCTCGGGGTAGATCAGTTTGCCGTGCTCCTTGACGATCAGCGCCTTACGGAGTGGGATCATCATGAGCACGCCGAGCACTCCGCCGGTCAGCGCGATGATAGTGACCTTGAGGGGGCCCAGGTCGTAGCCCATCAGAAGGATGGCGGGCAGGGTAAAGACGATCCCCGAGGCAATCGAATCCGCGGCGGAGCCCGCGGTCTGAACGATGTTGTTTTCGAGAATGGTGGATCGGCCGAATTTGCGGAGCACCGCCACCGCCAGCACCGCGATCGGAATCGAGGCAGAGACCGTGAGGCCGATCTTGAGCGCCAGGTAGACGCTCGATGCGGCGAAGATGACCCCGAGCACCGCACCCAGGACCAGGGCCCGCGGGGTGAGTTCAGCGAGAATTTGTTCCGGCGCCACGTAGGGCTTGAAGGAGGCCGGCGGGCCGGGGGGCGCGGACGGTGGGGCCATGGTCGCCATGCGGGATCCGGTCTGGGGGAGACGGCTTCAAACGGGCGCAAGGCGCGCCCTTGAACTGCGTGAAGCTAGGGGACGACAACGGCCGCGTCCAGCCGCTCGGGGTCTCGGGCCGGGAGCGCCCATGGGCGTGCGCGGTCCCGAGTGGAGCGATAGACTTGTTCAGCCACAGCCTGATACCTGACACCTGACACCCGACTCCCCCATGCCCACCGCCCGCCGCACCCGCGGCTTCTCCGAATCGGTCATCCGCGGCATGACCCGCTTGGCCAACGAATACGGCGCCATCAATCTGGCCCAGGGATTCCCCAACTTCCCGACGCCGGACCTCCTCAAAGAGGCCGCCGCCAAGGCCATTCGCGACAACATCAATCAGTACGCCATTACCTGGGGCGCCCGGCGACTGCGGCAGGCTCTGGCCCGGAAGTACGCCGACTGGTACGGCATGACCGTCGATCCGGAGACCGAACTCACCGTCACCTGCGGCGCCACCGAGGCCATGGCCGCGACTCTGCTGGCGATCGTGGATCCCGGGGATGAGGTGATCATCTTCGAGCCCTTCTACGAGAACTACGGCCCCGACGCCATTCTGTGCGATGCCAGCCCGGTCTACGTGCCGCTGGCGCCGGGGGAAACGCTCGACCTCGACCGGCTGGCCAAGGCATTCTCGCCCCGGACCCGGGCGATCATCGTGAACACGCCGAGCAATCCGACCGGCCGGGTACTGACGCGAGAGGAGCTGAGCGGAATAGCGGCGCTGTGTATCCGCCACAACGCCTACGCCGTCACCGACGAAATCTACGAGCACATCTATTACGAAGGGGAACACATCCCGATCGCCACCCTGCCGGGAATGGCGGAGCGGACCATCACCATCAGCGGCGCCTCGAAAACCTTCAGCATTACCGGATGGCGGATCGGCACGATCGTGGCGCCCGCCGAGCTGAGCGACGCGATCCGGAAAGTTCACGACTTCCTGACGGTGGGGGCGCCGGCACCGCTGCAGGAG
>JBGPJS010000367.1:0-4480 GCA_041485505.1 Gemmatimonadota bacterium
ATGGCCACGAGCATGACGAGACCGTCGCTCATTTCCAGCTTGAGTTGCCGGAAATCCGAGCGGATCGATGTGTCTCCCACGGTCCTCCCCTTTAGGAGGGCGAGCGAGTCCGCAACTCGGCGGAGGGCTTGGAGGGTCACCTGGCTCATGGAGGCCGGAGCCTCAGCCGATCCGCTCGGCCAGAACCGCGGCGAGCTTCTCGGGAGGAATTCGTTCGGCCTGCGCGTAGATCATTGCCTTCGAGGAGGACTCGATTGGGTACGGAGCCCAGATCGAGGCGCGCTGGGTGGGAGCCCGGTAGGCCAGAATGAGGCGCCAGCCATTGACGTTCGCGACACGCTCCGCCATGGCGGACACGCTCCATCGGGTGTCGCCGATGGTCACTTCTCTCCAAGCCATATCGGACTCTTAACTCAGGGGTGGACGGCCGAGGGGCCAATGTGCCTATCCGACAGGATCAGGTCAAGAGGCCCGAGGCCCGGGCATCAGCCGCCGTATCGACATCTCTCAGAACCGGCAGCTCGCTCCATGGTACCCCGGCATCTCCCAGCCGGCGACGGGTGGCTTCGAGCAGCCGATCGGTACTCCAGGGCATGCCGCTGAAGATGTCCGGCAACGGCACCCGACCACCAACCAGGTAATAGCCGCCATCGACCGTCGGGCCCAACACGACCGAGTGCCTCTGCAACGCCTCGATCGCCAGATGGAGATGGCCCTCGGAGAATTCGGGGCAATCTCCCCCCACACAGATCCAGAGACTGCCCAACTGTACCGCCCGAGCCGCCACTGACAGGCGGACGCCGAGGTCACCGGATGCCTGGGCTCGCAAGTCCCATTCCGTCCCCACCCATCGGCGGATTTCCGGCTGAGCCTCGACCGGCGTGTACCAGATTGTCGCCGGATGGCCTGAGGCCTTCAGGGCGGCCAGGGCCCGGCCCGCCATCAGACGGTAGAGGCGGAGGGCGTGCTGCTCCCCGATCTCGGCGGCAAGCCGGGTCTTCACGAAACCGGCCCGGGGCGCCTTGAGAAGGATGGCGAGATGAACGATCACCGGGTACGGGCCTCCGGCAGATACCAGCGGGCCAGCCGTTCCGCTGGCACCCCGAGGGAGAAAAGCACGATCAGAGCCAAGTTGGTGAGGACCCGGCGGAAGCGGCCTTCCCCAAGATAGCGTCGGGCGTCGGCCCGAATGGAAGATCGGAAGCGGATGGCTGTGGCAAGCCGGTTGAGTCTTCGGATGAGAGCAACATCTTCCATGATAGCCGTTGCGGGATAGCCCCCGGCGGCCTCGTACAGTACCCGACGAACCAGCAGGCCCTGATCTCCGTAGGCCAGACCGAACAAACGCCAACGCAAACCCGCTCCGAACTCCACTAGGCGAAGCCAGGCCCCCGGGGCGTCAATTGCGAGAGACCAGACCGCGAACTGGACCTCTGGCCGCGCCATGGCCGCCTCGGCCTCGGCCAAAGCGCCCGGGCTGAGCCGCACATCGGCGTGCAAGACCAGGAACCACTCTCCGTGGGCTTCGGCCAGGGCCGGCCGGAGTTGAATCCCTCGCCCCGACGCCGAGGCCAGGACCCGGCACCCGAGACGGGCCGCCAGGTCTGGGGTGCCGTCGGTGGAGCCGCCATCCGCCACGATGATCTCGCGCGGGACCTTGAGCACGGCAAGGTCCGCGAGGAGCCGAGGGAGCCGCTCCCCCTCGTTCAGGGTGGGGACAACGACTGAGAGGATGCCGACCTCTTGTGGGTGAGCCACTTCGACAGGAGGCTGAACGCCACCAGGAGACCGCCCGCCAGGAAAACTCGACCGTAGGCACGGTGACTGGCTTCGGTGGAACCGCTCAGCAGGGCATCGGCGAAAAAGACGTACACCACGGTGCCCGGAAGAATACCGATCGCGGTGGCGAACACATAGTCGCGCCAGGGGATGGCGGTGAGTCCGGCCGCATAGTTGAGGAGGTTGAAGGGTGCCAGGGGGAGGAGCCGCAGGGTCAGCAGTCCCTGGAAACCCGCCGCACCCGTGATCCGGTCAAACGCCGCAAGCCGCTGGCCGAAGAACCCTTGCAACGCGGTCCGGCCCAGCCGGCGGGCAACGACGAACGCAAGACTGGCCCCCAGGTTGGCCCCGACTGTCACCCACAGGACTCCACGCAGCAGCCCAAAGGCCGCCCCACCCATGAGCGTCAGCGCGCTCGCGGGAAGGGCAAATGCAACCAACACGGCGTACGCCGCCGCGTACGCAGGACCGACCCACCAGATCCGGGCAACACCCCGCAGTGATTCGACGGAGTGCGCCCGGGCCTCCGGATCGCGGAACATGTGGTCCAGACCGGTGGCGCGGGTAAGTACCACACCCACAGTCAGGAGTCCGAGGAGCGCCCCCAGTCGGGCCCAGGGACGTCCTACAGCCACCATTGCACGATCCGCTTGAGCAGGCGGCCGCTGAGGGACTCCAGTTGGGCCCGGCGAGCCAGGTCCGCTGCGCGCTTGAGCCCCTCAGCCATGGTCGGGTAGGGGTAGATGAATGAGGAGAGGGCCGAGAGTTTGAGTCGCCGTTGCATGGCAAAGGTGACCGGGGCGAGCAACTCTGCCGCACCGTGGGCGACGATGGTGGCGCCGAGAATCCGGCCATTGCGCGCGGCGACCAGCTTCACGAAACCGTCACGCCGCCGATCGGTGATGGCCCGGTCGAGATCGGCGAAGTCGTAGCGATAGACCCGGGGATCAAAACCCTCGTCTCGTGCCTCCTGCTCGGTTTTCCCCACCCTGGCCAGTTCGGGATCGCAGTACGTCACCCAAGGCAGGGCTCGGTAATCAGCCTTGATACCGAACGGAGTGAGGGCGTTCCGCAGCACCAGACGGGCCTGGTAGTCGGCAACGTGGGTGAACTGGGGGCCGCCGGAGACATCACCCGCGGCCCAGATGCCGGGGACCGTCGTTGCGAGCCGCGGGGTGACGATGACGCCGCCCCGGTGGGTCCCGACGCCGACCCGCTCCAGGCCGAGGCCATCGGTGCCGGGCAGGCGGCCGGTCGCGACGAGGATGGTGGCCACCGTGGTCCGCTGCTCGGGTGCGTCGTTCAGCTTCCAGACCAGGGTCCTTCCGGCACCCCCGCCTTCTACCCGGAGAATCGAGACTCCGGTGTGCACGACCACGCCTTCGGCTTCAATGGCCGCCCGAACTACCAGCGCAGCCTCGGGGTCCTCCCGGTTCAGAATCTGAGGGAGGGCCTCGAAGACAGTGACGGCAATCCCCAGGCGCTGAAACAGCTGCGCGAATTCGATTCCCGTGGGGCCGGCCCCGATCACCGCGACCGACCCTGGTGAATGGGTCAGGTCGAAGACGGTCTGGTGGGTGAGATAGCCCGCTTCTTCGAGGCCAGGGATCGGCGGGAGACCCGGGCGGGAGCCGGTCGCGATCACGATGCGCTTGGCGGAGAGGGTGCGATCGCCCACCCGCACGGTGTCGGTCGAGATGAACTCCGCGTGGCCGAAGGCTATTTCAACGCCCATGTCGCGGAAGCGGGTCGGGTCATCGTGATGACCGACGGTGTCGCGCGCCGCGCGCATGGAGTCCATCACCGCGGAGAAATCGGGCGGCACCGCCTTGCCGAAGAGGCCCAGCAGACCACTGTCTCGTCGGGCCTGGGCCGCGCGAGCACTCGCGATCAGCGCCTTGCTCGGAACGCAACCGGTCCAGAGGCAGTCCCCTCCAAGAGCTCCGCGCTCGATCAGCGCGGCCCGGGCTCCCAGATAGGTCGCCCCGGCGGCGGTGACCAGGCCAGCGGTGCCGCCTCCGATGGCGATGATGTCGTAGCGCTCGGGCATGCGGGAGTGGCGGTGGACAGTAAACAGTAGACAGCGAACAGGGCGGGGAGGGGGGGGACCCGTTCACCGTTCGCTGTTCACTGTCTACCGCTCACGATTTCCGCTCAAATGAGCGCGGAGCTAGCACCTCACATACCGCTGGAACCGGGCGATCAGGTCCTTGGTGACGGGGCCAGTCTTGCCGATGCCGATGGTGCGGCCGTCCACCACCCGGATCGGAGCGATCTCGGTGGCGCTGCCGGTGAAGAAGGCCTCGTCGGCGGTATAGACGTCGTAGCGGTTGAGCAGCGACTCCTTGACGTCGTACCCCGCCTCCTCCGCGATTTCCATGACCGTATCGCGGGTGACTCCCTTGAGGATCCCCGCAGACGGGGGTGGAGTAAGGAGGATGCCATCCTTCAAGACGAACAGATTCTGCCCGGAGGCCTCGGCCACGTAGCCGGTGCTGTCCAGCATGATGACTTCGTCGGCGCCGGCGTTGGTGCCTTCGATTTTGGCCAGGATGTGGCAGAGGTAGTTCAGGGACTTCACCCGTGGCGAGAGGGCCTCCCGATGAGGAATCGGGGTGCCCGCCGTGATGACCGAGAGCCCCTGCTCGTAGCGTTCGGGGCTCCATAGCTTAATGGTGTCGAAGATGATGAAGACGGTGGG
>JBGPJS010000368.1:0-4478 GCA_041485505.1 Gemmatimonadota bacterium
CCCGCCCTGCTCCACCATGACATCGCAGCGGTTGTCGCCGTCGAAGTAGCCGAACCGGACCTGCTCCAGCCGCTCCGGCCGCTGGTTGAGATAGCTCCAGGGGTAGCGGCCGCCACTGGAGAACCACCAGGTGACGCCGGTGGGGAGAAAGAGATCGTCCACCCCGTCGCCATCGAAGTCGCAGACCCCGTACTGGCCGAAGGAGTCGAAGCCGGTGGTGTTGTTGGCCATGATCAGGACAGAGTCGTTGGTCTGGAGCGCGATGGCATCGTCACCGCCGACGAGATGCCCATCGAGCCCGGTGCGGGCGAAGACGTTGGCGGTGATCTTGGCCCAGTGCCGGGGCATGCCACGGAGCTTGATGTCGTAGCCGCTCCGGTACTGAAAGGCGTTCCAGCGGTAGAGAATCTCGGTGGCGGCCATGCCGCAGTTGTGGTCGCCGCCCCAGCAGCCGTCGGTGCCGTGAACATCGAAGATCTGGGTGTAGGTCTCGACCTCGCTGTCGTGGTGCCCACCGCCCTTCAGCACCAGGTTCCGCTCGGCGAAGTACCCGCCGGCATCCGCTCCCGCGGTGATCGCGTGCCGGTTCATGTCGAAGACGTTCTCCGATATCTCCGCCCAGGCGCCGCCGCCGACTTCGACGCCATACCCTAAGGCGTGCCCCGCCGAGAACTTGTCAGGGCCGGCCTCCTTCCAGGTGAGGAGTCCCTCGACGCCGAAGAGGAAATTCGCGACCGCATACCCGCCCACCACAATGTCGGCATTCCCGCCTTCGTTGGGATGCTGGTTGTGGTGGATGTAGTTGCCATGCACCCGAATCGGGTCGGCGGCGGTCATGCGGTCACCCGGCCCCGTCTCGGCATCGATCTCGATCGCGGCATTGCCCCAGCCGAAGATCTCCATGTTCGAGATGTCGATGTCGACGCAGTTGACGACCCGAATCCCGATGTCACTCACCGTCTGGGGCCCGGAGTCGGGGCCGAAGAGCTGGAAGCCGGAGATCCGGACTCCGTCGCTGAAACCGTGATCAGGCGTGAAGCCGAGTTCGAGAAAGGCGCGATCCGGGTCACGATGCGCGCCGAAGCGGAGGATCGGGCCGGGGGAATGGGGCGAGAGCGCCTCGGGCTGCCGGGGCAGCGACTCCGGCACGGCGGTGCGCGGGTGACGGCTGTCGAAGGCGTCGCTCTTCGGTCGCCCGGAGGGTTGCCCCGGATCGGTCGTCGCCCCCGCGACGGTGGTGAGGTCAACCGTGGGGCGCACCGGCTTAAAGCTCACGACGCTGGTGAGCGTCACACAGCGGGCCACGAAAAGGGGCACCAGGTCGAGCCCGTCCTGGCTGAAGTCGAGATCGACATCGGGGCCGAGTCGCACCATCGCGTTAGGCATGGCGAGGGTCGACTTGATGAGCTGCATCTGGCTGCCCTGCACCGCCCGATCGGTGCTTGCGGCGATGTCGACCACCGGCCCGCCGCCTGGACAGGTGACGGGAGTCTGGTGCCCGGAGCGCGAGGCTCCGATGGCGGCCGCGATCGGGAGTGCGATGGCCAGCTGACGGGTTTTCATACTGCCTCCTCTGAGCCACGGGCCGAAGCCCGGGCTCGGCTGATGTCGCTACAGCGACAGCGGATTCCATGTCAGTCTGCTGGCAGAGCTGCCGTTCCTCACGGACAGCTCACCGTCAGGTCCTGCTGCAACGTGCTACTGACAGGCACGGTGATATTGACCGGGTTGGAACTGCAGCCTGGAGCGGCAACGACCGTGATGACCGCGACTTCGGTGGGCACGGCCGTGAATGTGTACCTGCCGGCGGCGTTGGCCGTCGTGTTCAAAACCGGAGCTCTTGGGTCCGAAAATGTGAGGGTGATGGTGGTCGCCCCGGGAGGCAGCGTCCCTACCACCGTCACCGCTCCCGTCACAGCCCCGAAGGTGCAGTCGACGACGATTGGGACCACGGCGACGCCAGTAGTGGGGATGGTAGCGCCCACTGGCGCAGGGGTCGCGCAGAACGGTGGCAGGCCCCGGGTGAGAGTGATGCTGACCTGAGGATCTATTGCACATCCGATCCCGCACAGGCTGCGCGGAAACGAATAGTTGCCGGCGCCATCCGTCACGGTTGTGGCGCTGACGACAGGGTTCGCGAGGGAGACTGTCACGCCGCCGAGAGCTCCGATGGTTGCCGAGGTCACCTGGCCCGTCAGCATCGATCCGACCGGACAATCCACCGAAAAATCCACGGTTACGCTGGCACCGGCGGTCAGGGAAACCGTCTGCGTCGAGGGCAGCGTGCACCCCGACGGGAGCGTGATAAGTCCGACGGTGACCTGCCCCGCCGCAACGCTGATCGGCCCGTACGCACCGGTCACGGGGTCGGTCGAGTCCGAGCTGGCGGCCCCGCCCGAAGTGGCGGAGACCTGCACCGCCAGCGGTCCGAGCTGGGGCGAGGTCACCGTGCCGACGATCGACCCATTGCTGCCACCCGGCCCGGTGCAGGAAACCGAGAGGATGGCGGTCGCGGTCGCCCCTGCGGCTACCGACAGACTCACCGGCCCGCCGGTGGCGGGACAAGGGGGCTGAAGTCCGATGACCTGCACGAGGTAGCTCCCCGGTACCACCCCGGTGAAGCTGAAGCCGCCCGCGGCGTCGGTGGTGGTCTGGGTGACAAGCGTAAGCGCGGGTACCTGCAGTAGCTGCACCGTCGCTGATGCAAGGGGACCAACTTCGGGTGAAGTGGCCGTGCCGACGATCGCGCCGTTCCCGGTCCCCCCGCTGCAGGTCACCGCGAAGTCCACGGTGGCCGTCGCGCCGGGGGTGACCGAGACGGTCTGTGCCTGCGGCATGGTGCAGCCCGACGGCACCGTTGTGAGCCCCACCGTTACCTGGCCTGCCGCGATGCTGATCGGTCCGTACCCGCCAGTGGTGGCATTCGACGTCGCCGAGGCGGTGACTCCGTTGGATGTGGCCGAGATCGCCGTCACCAGCGGGCCGAGCTGTGGCGAGGTGACCGTGCCGACGATCGAACCATTCCCGGTCGCAACGCACGGCACCGAAAGTGTCGCCGTGCTCGTCGCACCGGCAGCGACCGACAGACTCACCGGCCCGCCGGTGGCGGGACAGGGGGGCTGAAGTCCGATGACCTGCACGAGGTAGCTCCCCGGTACCACCCCGGTGAAGCTGAAGCCGCCCGCGGCGTTGGTGGTGGTCTGGGTGACGAGCGTGAGCGCGGGAGCCTGCAGCAGCTGCACCGTCGTCGCCGCGAACGGACCGAGCTCGGGTGAAGTGGCCGTGCCGCTGATCGATCCGGTCGTCGCCTGACAGCTCGCGGAGAAGTTCGCGGTGGCTACGCCGCCGCTGGTAATCGCCACGCTCGCGCCGGCGGGCGCGGTGCAACCCGCCGGCAGCCCCGAAACCGTCGCAGTGAAGGGGCCCACCGGGAGCGCGGTCAGCAGATACTTGCCGAGACCGTCGGTCACTGCCGTCTGTCCGCCAGGCGACAGGGTCAACGTCACCCCGGCCAACCCACCGAGCGACGGCGAGTTCACCGTCCCCGTCAGCGCCCCCAGTCCCGGCTGGGGCGTTGGCGGATGGTCCAGCAGGTCCGCCGCCACCACCAGGTACACACCGACGTTGGTCACGTTCTTGTCCACCGTGAACCCGACCTTTTGTGCCGGCGTGCTCTGCCCCGGGCTGAGGGGCGAGGGGAAGAGTTCCCAGCGGTAGCAGTCGCTGGTCACGGCGGTGCCGCAGGTGCCGAAGTCGTTGAAGAAGTTGAAGGGCTTGCCGCTGCCCGCCGAGCCGTCGCCGTTCCAGTCCCCGTTAGGCGTGGCCTTGCCGCCCTGTACCCCGTACGCCGCCACGGTGTACGGAAAGGCGAGGATCCCCTGGGTGCCGTTGGGTGGCAGGGGGAAGGTGGGGGTGACCAGATCGGTCACCGACAGCTTATTGGTGAGGGTCAGGTCGAAGGTGATGGTCCGCTTGTTGGCCACGAACTGCCCGATGTTCGACCGAAAGAAGTTGCTCGTCGTCAGGCCGACTACCTCACCCCCCGCCAGCGAAAGTGCCACCTCACTGCCGGAGGCAGCCTTCACCGCTGACGGGGGCACCACCCGCACCAACCCCTGCATCACGTCGATGTCCAGGTAAAAGGCGTGAGACGCGATGCCGGCGGGAGGCCCCGAGGGCGGGGCGGGAGGAGCAAGTCGGTCCTCGGCTTGGCACGCCACCAAGAGGACCAGGCATGCGGACGGGAGCCGCCAACGGGTCTGAAGGGTGTTCGGTGACATGTTGCGCTCCTCTGGCGGGTCGGACCCGACGGAGTCCGGAGCCTCGCACTGTTGGCGCCGGGACTGTCAGGTCTGGGGTCCCTACAGATCGCGGTTTCCGGCTCAAACACGACAAGGCGGGCGGGGGGACCGGGAACAGGGAACGGGGAAGGGAAGAGGGAAGAGGGAAGAGGGAAAAGGGAACGGGGACCGGGGAAC
>JBGPJS010000369.1:0-4477 GCA_041485505.1 Gemmatimonadota bacterium
CGTGCACCCCGCGATCGTTGGCGGGATGCAGGATCACGCCCGCGCCCAGAAACCCAATGCCGGTGATGATGCCCTGAACCGTCCGGAGCAGGTCCGCCGAGTTTCCGGCCCCCACGACTTGGGCGCTCACGACCATGACCAGGGCCGCGCCAAGCCCGACCAGCGAGTGGGTTCGGACTCCGGCCGGCTTGTTTCGGAGGTCTCGATTGAGCCCGATCACGCTCCCCACCACGACGGCCGCGGCCAGCCGCATGAGGATTTCCTGCCACTCGCCACCCGGTGGAATGCTATTCATGGAATGACTCCCGGCTCAGTCGCCAGACCCATCGTATCAGGACAAACTGCAGCGGCAGGCGCAGCCAGAGAAGGACCTCGCCCCACCACACCACCCCTCGGGCCCGATACAGCTGGAGCATTTCCACATTCGCCGGGAGCACGGCCAGGAGGAGTACCACCAGTCCGACTCCGGCGGCGGCACGCACCTTGGGGACCAAAAGGCCGACGCCGCCGAGGATCTCCGCGACCCCGCTGATGGCGATGAGCACGTCAGGGGCGGGCAGATAGGGTGGCATGATCCCGCGATAGAGCTGGGGCGCTACCAGGTGAAGCGTCCCGGAGCCGAGGAAGAGTAACGCGAGCGTGAGCCGGCCCCATCGGCGCCGACGTTGCCCCCGGGAACCAGAGCCCACTGTCAGCGGAGGAGACTTCGAGCGTCGCGCTCGGCCTCGAGTCGCTGGTCGACGTGGGTCCCGATCGCCTTGGCGCGCTCCAGGCAGAGCGTCAGATCTCCGATCGATCCGGTGCCCGCTTGTAGCCGGAGCAGCGCGAGACGAAGGTTTTCGAGTGCGGCCACCGCCATGGTGAGGCGTTCGCCGGTCTCTCCCCGGGCCCGCAGAGCCTCGGCCTCGCCTTCCAGCCGCTCGACCACCGCTGGCACTTCTCTCGCCTGGCCTCGCTCGGCATCCGGCAGGGCCTCATAGGCGGCGAGTGCCGAGCGTCCGAGGACCAGCTCCGTGGCATCACTCGACGGCAGGGCCAACCGTTCCGGAGCCTTGAGACCGGTTCCGGCCAGGCGGAAGAACCAGCGGCCCACCTGGCCGGCCCACAGCCGGTGCCACAGAGTGTTGAGCACTCGCTGCCAGCGTCGCTGGTGGATGACCTCCGTCTCCTCGGCCTGTACCTGCGCTTCGGCCAGGAGCGCGGCCCGGATGTCGTCAAAGGCATAGCCCTCCCGGAGGAGCCGCCGAGCCACCACCACCAGCTGGCTGATGAGCAGGATCCCGATCACGCCGGGACCCGTGCCCATGATCCTCACTCCCGTCTGGCCGATGCTCACCCCTTGACCGGCGAGGGCCGCGGCCAGCAGCACCATCGTGGAGACCTGCGCATTCCGGATGAAGCTGCGCACCAGCGGAGGGGCCCGGAAATCGCGTCCCCGAACCTCGCCGACGACCCGCGCCAGGTCGTCACCGGAGGGAAAGCGATCGCCCGGCGCCTTCTGCAGGCAGCGGTCGATGACCGCGGCGAGTTTGGCCGGGACCTCAGGCCGGATGACCTGCACCAGTGGTGCGGGTTGGGCGACCTGCTGCGCGAGAATCGCGGGGAGATTGGAAGCCTCGAAGGGTGCCCGCCCGGTCAGCCCGTAGAACACCGTCGCGCCCAGAGAATAGAGATCACTCCGGGCGTCCACCGGCTGACCGCAAGCCTGTTCGGGGCTCATGTAGCGCGCGGTCCCGATGATCTCGCCGTCGCTGGCTCCGGCATCTCGTTTGCCGAGGGCGATGCCGAAATCGGTGACGAGGGCGCGGTCGGTCGCGCGTTCAATCATGATGTTGTCCGGCTTGATATCGCGGTGGACCACGCCGCGCTGGTGGGCGTAGGCCAGCGCCCAGGCGACCTCCTGGAGAATCTTGATCGCCAGACGCGGGGTGAGCGGCCCCGAGCGCTCCACCCGCTCCCGGAGCGTTTCACCGTCCACATAGCCCATCACGAAGAAGACCAGGTCGCCCCGCTCTTCGACCACATGGATGGGCACGATATTGGGATGGGAAAGCCCCGCGGCCGTGCGGGCCTCCTGGAGGAAGCGCTGGCGAGATTCGGGGTTCGCGGCGAGGTGGGGGGGCAGCAACTTGATCGCGACCAGGCGGTCGAGCGCCACGTCTCGCGCCAGCAGGACAATGCCCATGCCCCCCCGCCCCAGCTCGCGCTCGATCGAATACCGACCGGCCAGGATCTCCTGAAGGGCCAGGAATTCGGTACTGACGGAAGCTGTCATGTCCGGTGGGGGGTCATCCGATGAGCGCAAAGACTGTAAAGAGTCGGCGGGACCGCGGCATGGTCGGAAGGTAAATGGGTCGGGCGCTTAACGCCCGCGCTTGCGGCCCGCGCCCAGCGCGTGGAGCAAATGTCGCCGGAAGAGCTAGTTAGGCGACGGGTTCCGGCCTCACCCGCCGCAGGGATCGCCGGTCAGCGAAACAGGCGACCCAGAATGTTCCCCAGCCAGATGCCGATGCCGTTGGAGGGCGGGCTGAGCTCGGTGCGGCGAAATTCAAGAGCCCCTCGCCATGCCGGATTCCCGTCGAGATACGCCCCGAAGGCCTCCACGACCTCATCGGCGGAAAGGTCGGATCTTACCGCCTCGAAGTGGTGTTCCGTACTCCCCTCTTGATACTCGAGCAGGAATCCCGCGGGGGTAGCCAAGGCCTGCACGTACGTCAGATCGTCCGTGCCGCCGAGGATAGCAGCCGGTCTGGCCTGGCCTGGCAGTTCTGAAATGATCTCCCTGATAGCCTCGTGGCTGGCAGGTACCGGCGCGTCGCGATAAGGAGTCGTAATCCGCATAGGCCTCTGGCGCCCTCACCGCTTCTCGTCCGGCAGCGCCCGGGGGTGACCCTCGACCAGCTGGACGGTGCTCTCCTCGATGCCGGTGATTCGGGCTGAGTTGACCAGCGCGGTCGACAGCGGCCGGAACCCGTTGCCGGTCGACGCCACACCCGGTAGCCACTTGGCTTCCCGGACCACCAGGAACCCGTCGTGTTGCCGGAGGTAGTCGGACAGCCGGAGGTTGCGGAGGAACTCGATGCGGCCTTCGAGGACTCCCTGTTCCATCAGACAGGCGACTTGGAGGGGTGTCGTGGTGGCCGGCAGGACGTCGGCCGAGAGCCGCGCCCGATCCTGCGGCACGATCATGAGGGCCGCTTCCTCCTGAAGCGCGAAGAAGGGCAGAGGCTCCGTCCGCCCCGGTCGCTTAACGCCGGTCAACTTGAGGAAATGGCCCGCCCCGTTCAGAAAGTCCAACAGGTTCTGGGCCTGGGGCACAACGAAGGTGCCCTGCAACCAGCCCGCGGGGGTGAGAATGTCCGCCGCGATCTCCCGTTGCTTCGGCCGATAGGAAGTGAGCCCACTCACGGTACCTCCCGCGCTCGAGACGTTGATCGTCCGCCCCTAAGGTACCGCTGGGCGGCCCCGGCGCTAGAGACGAGGGACCGCCTATCCCGCCACGACTCCCGCCAGGCCGGGTTGGCGACTCTCGGCGCCCCGCCTACCCCACCGCCGCTGCAGCGCATCGAGGTAGGTGTACACCACGGGGGTAATGTAGAGCGTGATCAGCTGGGAGAAGGCCAACCCGCCCACCACCGCCACACCGAGCGGCCGCCGGGACTCCGCCCCCGCCCCGGTTCCCAGTGCGATCGGCAGCGTCCCCATGAGCGCGGACATGGTAGTCATCATGATGGGCCGGAACCGGACCCGGCAGGCATCGAGGATGGCGTCATGCGGGGACTTGCCTTCCTTCCGTTCGGCCTCGACGGCAAAGTCGATCATCATGATCGCGTTCTTCTTCACCAATCCGATCAACATGATGACCCCGACAAAGGCATACACGCTCAGGTCCATCCGGAACAGGAGCAGGGTGAGCAGGGCCCCGAAGCCCGCGAAGGGAAGGCCGGAGAGGATGGTGAGCGGATGAATGAAGCTCTCATACAGAATGCCGAGCACGATGTAGATCACGACGATCGCGAGCAGCAGCAGGATCAGCAGCCCGCTCTGCGCCTGCTGGAACGCCTGGGCGGTGCCGGAAAAGTTGGTCGACACGGTCGACGGCAGCACCTCGTTCGCGGCCCGCTGCACCCGCTTGGTCGCATCGCCCAGGGCGACGCCGGGGACCAGGTTGAACGCCAGCGTCACCGAGGGGAGCTGCCCCGAGTGGTTTACGGTGAGCGGCCCGATGTCGGGAGTGACGGTCGCGAGCGAGGACAGCGGGATCAGGTCGCCGTTGGCGGAGTGGATGTACAGCAGATTGAGCGCCGAGAGATCCCGCTGATACTGCGGCTGCAGCTCCAGGACTACCCAGTACTGGTTGTTCTGGGTGTAGATGGTGGAGACCTGACGTGAACCGTAGGCATTGTAAAGCGCCTGCTCGATCTGATCCGCCGAGATGCCCAGCGAAGCCGCCCGATCCCGGTTGATCTGCACATCC
>JBGPJS010000370.1:0-4473 GCA_041485505.1 Gemmatimonadota bacterium
CAGCAGAGTCGTAGCACTTTCCCACCTACTCTATTCATACCCCCACCTGACCGAATCTTCAACCGCCACCGCCTGTTCACCGTTTACTGTTCAGGGTTCACGCTGTAAGATCCGGCTGTGCCCTCCCTCGTCCACACCTTCCCCGCCCTCCGCCACCGCAACTTCAGGCTCTTCGTCAGCGGCCAGTTCATCTCACTCTGCGGGACCTGGATGCAGACGGTGGCGCAGGGATGGCTGGTGCTCCAACTCACCAATTCCGCCTTTTCCGTCGGCCTGGTCAGTACCCTGGGCACCTTGCCGATACTGTTCTTCACTCTCTATGGCGGGGTGTTGGCCGACCGGGTGAATCGCCGCCGCTGGCTGGTGGTCCTCCAGTCCCTCATGCTGGTCGAGGCGCTGTTTCTCGCCATCCTGACGGGACTCCACCTGGTGAGCCTGCCCTGGGTCATGATCCTCGCGCTTCTTTTTGGCACCCTCTCCGCGTTCGAGGTCCCGATCCGGCAGGCGTTCCTTATCGAGATGGTCGGCCGGGACGACATCATGAACGCGATCGCGCTCAATTCATCGGTGTTCAATGTCGCCCGAATCCTCGGGCCGGTCATCGCCGGGACGCTTATCGCCTCACTCGGCCTCGCCGCCTGTTTTTATACCAACGCCGCCAGCTACTTCGCCGTCCTGACGGGATTGCTGATGATGCGATTTCCGGTGGGCGGCCCGGCAGGCGGCAAGACGGGCGAATCAGGCGCCTTTGCCGACGGGGTCCGGTACGCGCTGGGCCAGCCCGGACCAAGATCACTGCTCACGCTGATCGCGGTGTTCAGCGTCTTCGGCCACTCCTTCATCGCGATGCTTCCGGTCTTCGCCCGCCAGGATCTGGGGACCGGGGCGGCGGGCTACGGGGGACTCATGTCGGCGGTGGGGATCGGGGCCGCGAGCGGCGCGATCGGCATCGCGGCCTTCGGACGGCGAGTGCAGGGTGGAGGCCTGATCCGCGTCGCCGGCATGGTTTTCGGTCTGAGCCTGATCGCCACCGCCTTTGCCCGCGGCTACGTCCTCGCCCTGCTGCTGGTCGCCGTGGCGGGATTCTCGATGTTCATTAATCTGATCCTGACCAATTCGAGGCTGCAGACCGGCGTGCCCGACCGCCTGCGCGGACGGGTGATGGGTTTCTATTCCTGGGTGGTGCTCGGTATGGCGCCCTTCGGGTCGATCCTGGCCGGCTGGGTCTCCGAACATTTTGGAGTGCCGACGACGCTGGCGGTGGGAGGCGCGATCTGCGCACTGACGGCGGCACTGATGAGGCGGGGACCAATGACAGTGAACAGTGAATAGTAAACCGTGAACAGGGTGGCGGGGGTGGGCCTGTTCCCGGTTCACTGTTTACGGTTCACTCTTTCGGCTGTATTGTATCGGCATGGTCATCACCATCTCCCGACAGTTCGGCGCTGGTGGCTCCGAGGTCGCCAAGCTGGTCGCGGCCGACCTCGGCTGGTCGGTCGTGGATAACGAGATTGTCGATCAGGTGGCAGAACGGGCGGGGCTCAGCCACGACGAGGCCGCGGAGCGAGACGAGCGGACTCCCAGCTTCGTCGAACGGCTGGCCCGCACCCTCGCGATCTCCTCCCAGGAATTCGTGCTCCCCGAGGCGGGGATCACTCCGGAGCTGGAGGAGCCCCGACTGGTGCGGATGACCGAAGCCGTGGTGAAGGAGGCGGCGGCACACGGGCGGGTGGTGCTGGTGGGGCGGGCCGCGGCCGTGGTGCTGGCACCGCAGCGGGATGCGCTTCACGTCCGGCTGGTGGCGCCAAAGGAATTTCGGGTAAGGGTGATCATGGAGCGGAACCAGCTCGACGCCCGCCAGGCGGAGAAGCTGCTGGAGACCACCGATGCCCAGCGGGCCCGCTATCACAAGGAATACTACGCCCGTGATTGGCACGATCCCGTGAACTATCACATCGTATTGAACACGGGGATGCTTACCTGCCGCGGCGCGGCGGACGTCATCGTGGCGCGGGTACGGGCCATGGGCTGGGAGAAGCAAAGTGCTAGGTGCTAGGTGCTGCGGCTCCCGAGTCAGCATTCAGCACCCAGCACTCAGCACCAGCACTACAGATTGAGTCCTTTCCCGTAGCCGCCGCCCGGTTCCCGCCGCTCCGGCCGCACCCTGGTGTAACCCAGCTCCTCGGTCCGGCTGATCCGTTTCTGGGCCGCGAGTCCCTCGAGAACCAGCTCGCAGGCGGCGACGGCTCGGGCCGGGTCGGCCTTGGTGGCAAGGCCGGCGTCCCGAATCGCCGCGAGAAGGCCGGGAACCACATCGAACCCACGAAGGCAGAGTTCGCTCCGTTCTTCGGGACTGACCTTGAGCGCACCGCCCTGGTCGAACCAGGCGACGATCGCATCGAGATTCCGATCCCCCAGCCTTGCTTCCATCACCCGTCCCGCCGCCCGCCGGATCAGCTCCTTCGCGATGACCTCGCCACCCTGGAGTTCTCCCTCGTATTCCAGTTCCAGCTTGCCGGTGATGGACGGAACCGACGCGTAGACGTCGCTGATCCGTGGCACCGCAGCAGATTCACCGCAGAGCAGGGCCCGGCGCTCCGCGTTGGACACCGCGTGCTCCGTCACGCTGATCGGGAGACGCTGGCTCACCCCGGAGCGCTTGTCCACCCGCTTGTCCTCGCGCGCCTCGAAGGCCACCCGCTCGATGACCTCCAGCACGAAGTCGGGGATGTCCACCGGCGGCGACCCCCGTCCGGTCCAGGCCTCCTGGGCGGTTATGGCCATGCCCAACTCGACCGTGCGGGGATAGTGGGTGGTAATCTCGGAGCCGATCCGATCCTTGAGTGGAGTAATGATCTTGCCCCGGGCGGTGTAGTCCTCAGGGTTGGCCGTGAAGACCAGGGCCACGTCCAGTGGGAGCCGGACCGGGTAGCCTTTGATCTGGACGTCCCCCTCCTGCATGATGTTGAAGAGTCCCACCTGGATCTTGCCGCTCAAGTCCGGCAGTTCGTTGATCGCGAAGATGCCGCGGTTGGCTCGGGGCAGCAGGCCGAAGTGCATGGTCAGCTCATCGGAAAGCAGGTGCCCGCCCCGCGCCGCCTTGATGGGATCCAGGTCGCCAATGATGTCGGCGATGGTGACGTCCGGCGTCGCGAGCTTCTCGACGTATCGGGCATCCCGGCCGAGCCAGGCAATCGGCGCCGCGTCCCCGCACTCGGCGATCAGGTCCCGGGCGTACTTGGAAATCGGGCGGAACGGATCATCGTTGACCTCGCTCCCCGCCACCACCGGAAGGCGCTCGTCGAGGAGTCCGGTCAGCTGCCGCAGGATCCGGCTCTTGGCCTGGCCCCGGAGGCCGAGCAGGATGAAATGATGGCGGGCCAGGATCGCATTGGCGATCTGGGGGACGATGGTGTCATCGTAGCCCACGATGCCCGGAAAGAGTACCTCGCCCCGCTCGAGCTTGCCGAGCAGGTTGGTGCGAAGCTCATCCCGGACGCCGCGGCCCCGCAGTGGAGCCTCAGCCCAGGGGCTGCGTTTCAGATCGCCAAGAGTGTGGGGAAGAGTCATGGTCTCAATCTAGCGGACTAGGCAGGGTGAGAGGTGGTAGCGTGTAGGGGGTCGGGGCTTGGGTTTGGGCGTTTCGGCGCGTTACCCCTCATCCCGTTCTACGTTCCCCGGCATCCCGAACGCCCTCTCCCCTCGCTTGACAAACTCAGCCCTCGCGGTATTTTGCGCGCGGCGGTTTGCCGACCACACTGACGGCAGAGCCGAATTCTCATTCACTGGTACCCCACCCTCTGAGGAGTTCGCATGAAGAAGGTTCTGACCCTGGCCGCGGTGCTCGCGCTCACCGCCTGCGGAGAAAAAAAGGCCGCGACCCCCGCCGCCGATTCCGCCGCCGCCGCGGCTCCAGCCGCCGACACCGGAATGGCCAGCATGAAGATGGACTCGACCATGGCGCGGGACACCGCCAAGAAGTAACCGCGCACCGAGGGTCACCCCTCGCCATTCGGTCGTCGAGGCCCCGGATCGATTCCGGGGCCTTGTCTCGTCCAGAGCAAGCCGGAGACGGAGGTCCGCGGACGTCCGGGTCCGCCGCAGGTGTTTTCCCTCGAAGGTCACCGGAAATCTCCGATCACTGATCGCACGGCCCGCGGGACCGCCTCGCGATGTCGCACCGTCGGTGACCACCCCAGGACCCGCCGCGCCGCCTCCGAGCTGTAAGGATTACCGCCGCGCCAGAAGCGGATCGCGCCCGAGAGCTGGGCGGGAAACCGATTGGGGCTGAGGGCACCGAGCACTGCATCCACCAGCCAGGCAGCCGCGATCGTGGCTGAGAGAGGAAGCCGGATCGCGCGGATCGGTCGGCCCAGCCCTTCCCCGATTCCCTGAACGAACTCTGCTGGCGTGATTGTATCGTCGTTGGTGACGTTATAGGCTCGGCCCCAGCCTTCGCTCGTCTCGAGCCCC
>JBGPJS010000371.1:0-4443 GCA_041485505.1 Gemmatimonadota bacterium
AGTACCAGCAGAGATTGTCCTCGAGCGCGTTGGCGCGGGTCAGGTAGTAGTTGTTCTCGTCCTGGTACCGCCACACGATGCCACAGGCGCGGTCCACCCGCCCGCCTACCGCCTTGCAGCGAACCGACACGCTGACGTCGCCAAAGGCGGGAGCATCCGCGACCGCCACCGGGAAGCGGTAGTCGGTGCGATCGCTGTCTTCCTGCGCCAGCACGTTGGCACCGCTGGGCGCGCCGGGCATGGCCCGCACCACCCAGTGGCCGGGTCGGCCGGAGCCGGTGCGCGCGAAGGAAAACCCCGCCGGCGGCTGGCTGGCCGGCATATCGTCGAAGGACCAGGTCGAGGACCCCGCGCCGGGGGAAAGCGTGGTGAGGACCGACAGCAGCAGGAGCTTACCGGATACGTGCATGGGTGCCCCCGGTGAAGGGTTTGCCCAGCCAATCTACTGTAATTAGGCGGTCTTCAGAGGAGGGCGACTTCTCAACCTGTCCCGGCCTCCCCGCGTATCTTGGGTAACATTCCGGTCCACCCGTGAAGCCACTCCGGCCCAGGCTATGCATCGCGCCTCGCAGTTCCGCTCCAGCCTGACGGCCCTGCTACGCAACAAGCTGCGGAGCCTGCTGACCGTCCTGGGCATTTCCATCGGCATCGCCGCGGTCATCTGCGTCGTCGCGATCGGAAAGGCCGGGCAAGCCCAGATCGAGCGGCAGCTGGCCAACCTGGGCGACAATTTCGTCTGGATCGAGGCTGGTTCCCGCTCGGTGGGCGGAGTGTCGTCCGGGACCCGCGGCACTCGCACCCTGACCCTTGGCGACGCGGTGGCGATCAAGAACCAGATTCCCCTGATCAAGCGCGTCTCGCCCCAGGTCGATGCCGGCACTCAGGTTGTCTACGCCAATCAGAACTGGTCCACACAATACCGCGGCGTGTCGCCCGAGTATTTCGAGATCAAGCGCTGGTTCCTGGACCAGGGCGCGGCCTTCTCTCAGGAGGACGTCGACCGGAGCGCCAACGTCTGCGTCCTCGGCCGCACCGTGCGCACCCAGCTCTTCGGAGCCGAGGACCCCATCGGGAAGGTCATCCGGTTGCGGGGCCTTCCTTGCAAGGTCGTAGGGACGCTGCTGCCGAAGGGGGTATCCGGGTCCGGGCAGGACCAGGATGACACCATCATCCTTCCCTACACCACGGCGATGAAGAAGCTCAAGGGTATCACCTGGCTCGACGACGTGCTCTGTTCGGCGGTGTCGCAAGGCTCGGTCAAGCTCGCCGGAGAACAGGTGACCGCGATGCTCCGGGATCGCCACCATTTGCGTCCCGGAGACGCCGATGACTTCAATATCCGGAACCCGGAGGACGTGATCCAGGCCCAGCTCGCTGCCAGCCAGACGCTCTCGGCCCTCCTGATCGCGATCGCCTCCGTCTCCCTGCTGGTCGGAGGGATCGGAATCATGAATGTGATGCTGGTCTCGGTCACCGAGCGCACCCGGGAGATCGGCGTTCGCGCCGCTGTCGGCGCCACGGAGGGCGCAATCCAGCTTCAATTTCTCGGCGAATCGGTCCTGCTCAGTCTCGGCGGTGGCACCGTCGGGGTACTGCTGGGCATCGGCTCGTCTTTCCTGGTCGGCCGGGCGCTGGGCTGGCCGATGCAGATCGCGCCGGAGTCCGTGGTCATCGCGGCGCTGTTCTCCGCGGCGGTCGGAATCATCTTCGGGTACTATCCGGCGCGGAAGGCCTCCCGGCTCGACCCCATCGAGGCCTTGCGATACGAATGACGAGGATTCCGAAGGTACGCCGAAGCGGGCTGATCGGCGCGAGCCTCGTGCTCGCCGCCCTGGTCGTTGTCGCCGTCAGCCGGAATCGCGGGAGCGGGCTCCAGCATGTCGGTGCCGCCATCCGTCGTGGAGACGTACGCGATGTCGTCGAGGCCACCGGCACGGTCAATGCCGTGGTCGTGGTTCAGGTCGGATCCCAAGTATCCGGCATCATCGCGAGGCTCAATGCCGACTTCAATAGCCGGGTTCACAAGGGCGACGTAATCGCCGAGATCGAGCCCTCGGTGCTGGAAGGGATTCTGCTGCAAACCGTCGCCGACCTGGAAAGCGCCAAGGCCGGCATCACTGCCGCTGAGGCCAACCTGACGAAGGCGAACGCCGCGGGGGTCCAGCTCAAGGCTGACTTTGACCGCAGCC
The DNA here is from genome assembly GCA_041485505.1 of Gemmatimonadota bacterium. Lineage (GTDB taxonomy): Bacteria > Gemmatimonadota > Gemmatimonadetes > Gemmatimonadales > GWC2-71-9 > JBDUEA01. The sequence continues at coordinate 2,190 of JBGPJS010000371.1, forward strand.
TCGCGCTCTCGAAGATCGGCGGAGAGACCGACCAGGCGCTGGACCTCGCGAAGGCCAATCTCGAAGCGGCGAAAGCGTCGGTCGACGTGGCGGCCGCCAATACAGCGCAGGCCCGGGCGCAGGTCCGGCAGAGGGAGGCCGCGGCGGCGGTCGCGCGCACCAATCTGGCGCATGCGGTGATCCGGTCCCCTATCGACGGCGTCGTGGTCGCGCGCAACGTGGATGTGGGTCAGACCGTGGCGGCGTCGCTCCAGGCGCCCACCATCTTCACCATCGCACAGGATCTCCGCCAGATGCGGGTGTACGCCAAGACCGACGAGTCCGATGTCGGGCGTATCAAACTCCACCAGCAGGTCGTCTTTCGAGTGGATGCCTTCCCCACCGAGATCTTCACAGGCGTCGTCAGCCAGATCCGCATGAACCCCACCGTGGTGCAGAACGTCGTCACCTACGATGCGATCATCGATTTCCAGAACCCCGAGCTCAAATTGTTTCCCGGGATGACCGCCTACGTCACCATTCCGGTGTCCACCGCCGAGGACGTCCTGATGCTGCCCAACGCCGCCCTGCGTTACCGGCCGCCACTGGCGCCGGAGGCGGTGCGGGAACTCTATCGCTCGCATGGCATCGAGCCGGACGCGGGGCCGCCGAAGCCGGGCGTTCCGGTCACGGCGGTGGTGTGGAAGCTGCACCCGGACGGAACCATCGAGCCGGTCAAAGTCGTGTTGGGAATCACCGACCACGCGTACACGGAAATCAAAGCGCTGGTCAACGGCGAATTGAAGGAGGACGACGAAGTCGTCACCCGTTCGGTCGGGGCAGCGAGTGCCAACCCGCTGGGTGGGCCTCCCCAGGCGCCCCGCCGTTAGCGGCAGCCAGTGCTTTCCATCGAGAGCGTTCACAAGTACTACAACCTCGGTGAAAGCCGGGTGCATGCGCTGCGCGGGGTCAGCCTCATGGTCAAGGCCGGCGGATTCGTCGCGATCATGGGGGCCAGCGGGAGCGGCAAATCGACCCTGATGAATATCCTGGGCTGCCTCGACCGCCCGAGCTCGGGACGCTATCTGCTCGACGGGCATGACGTATCTCAACTGGATAAGAAGGCCCTGGCTGCCATACGCAATCAGAAGCTGGGCTTCGTATTCCAGGGCTTCAACTTGCTGGGCCGGACGACCGCGCTCGAGAACACCGAGCTGCCCACCCTCTACACCCCGATCGGCAACGCCGAGCGCAGCAAACGGGCCCGAGAGGCTCTGGCCGTCGTCGGGCTGCTGGATCGGGCGGATCACTATCCCTCGCAACTGTCGGGGGGACAGCAACAGCGCGTCGCCATCGCCCGCGCCCTAGTCAACCACCCGGCCATCCTCCTCGCCGACGAGCCGACCGGAAACCTCGACAGCCGTACCGCGGTCGAAATCATGAGCATTCTCCAGGAGCTGAACGATGGGGGGCTGACGATCGTGCTCGTCACCCACGAGCCCGATATCGCGCAGTTCGCCAAACGGATCCTGGTCTTCCGCGATGGGCGGATCAAGCGGGATGAGCCGGTCGTCACTCGGCCCAGGGCCCTGGATGTGCTGGAAACGCTCCCGACGCTCGAGGATTAGCTCCACTCCGGGGGAGTACGCATGGCGAAGGCGCGACCATGACAGGGCCCAGATCGCTTCGACGACCCCGAACGGCCACGCGCCCTGCAGGAACCCCAGCGCATAGCAGACCAGCATTGCGGTGACGGCGAACAGACCCAACGCCGTGAGGCGGTCCATCAGGAGCTTCCGGGAAGGAGCTGGAACTCCGCTCGGAGCAGATGTACGGTTCCGGGCGGGCCTTCGAGACGGAGCGTCACCGACCCGCCTCCCGGAGCCGCCTCGAGTACGAAACGCAGGAAGGGACAGCAGAGCCGCTCCCGCGCCACGAATTCCGCCGCGGCCACGTACTCCTGGGCCGGCAGCTCGATGAGGAAGCCGTCCCCGGATTCGTAAATCGACCGGGCCGACGCCAGGAGGTGACTGGTTGTTCGGGCGTGCTCCGCCCGCTCGTGGGGAGGGATGGCGAATCTGTCGCACGCCTCACGGGACATCATTCGGCCTCCCCTCAACCATCATGGATCTGTTTCAACAGCAGGCACAGAAACCACGGGCAGAGTTGGCTGTATCGCTGTTTCGGTGGCCACGGTTAGCGATCTCCACCCGACCCGCCCTATCTTTCCCGATGGCCTACGCCGTCAAGGAAATCTTCTACACCCTCCAGGGCG
>JBGPJS010000372.1:0-4432 GCA_041485505.1 Gemmatimonadota bacterium
CCAGCTTCACCGCTTCCACCTTGAACTCTGGACTGAACGACCGTCGATGACGAGCCATGGGACACCTCCTGCCTCCAAGATGGAGGCTCAGGTAGGTGTCCACCAAATCGGGGCAGGCTCAAACAGCGCTAGAATCTCTTCGAGCCCACCCGTAGTGGCAGCCGCCTTTAGTCGATTGAGCTCCTGATCGAACACTGTCGCCGCGTTGAAAGGCCACCTCGCGCTGTCCGCAACTTCGGCCAATGCCGCCCGCACAGCAGCCGCATCGGCGGACGACTTCACGCCAGCGAACAACGTCGTCAGAAATGGCTCGGTATACGCCTTCGTGCGCTGCAATGCCTGACCATGCACGAACGCCTCAGCGCAGCACCTAAGGCGCACCTCTTGCTCGAGCTCGACAAGCACCACGGTCCGATCCTTACCGAGATGGTCAGCCACGCTCCCGACAACCCCTGGAAGGCAGTACAGGCCCTCAATTTCATGCACCTTGAGGTGGCGAACGCCTGTCGGCAAGGACACAAGGAACGCGTCCGGCCAGTAGTCGCGGTCAATAAGTCCCTCGGCGTTGAGGCCCGAGACGAAGCCGGCCGAATTTAGCACCGAGCAACACCGCATCACGTCGGTGCAGGAGCCAACCGGAACCACCGCGGTCCGCCGCTCACCGGCCCAAGCGGCAAGAATTTCGTAGTCCCGCCCTCCTTCCGTTCCCTCGCAGAAGATGATTCTCTCGGCGTAAACCGAGAACGATGCGGCGCCCAGTACAGAACGCGCGATGTCATCTGGAATGCCCTCTGTAAGTCCCAAGACCTGCGGTGGCTGGTTGGGTTTGACCAGAACATATCTAGCGCCGTACCTAGAGAGCGCAAACGCCAGATCATGCGTCACATACACGAAGCGTACGTCGGCTCGGGCCCTCTCAAGCGCATCCCAAAAACGCACTGCAAGGCGTGAGTGAAAGTGCACCTCGGGTTCATCAACTACGATGACAGGCGATGTCGCGTTTAGTACGCGCCCGGCGAGATACAGAGCCACGCGTTCTCCGTCGCTCATCCGACTTGCCGCGTAAACGGCGGCACCAGACGGTGCGTACTCGGTTGTTACTTTCGGCGCTCCATCTGCAAACGCGACGGTTCGGCCGGGGAAGACCTCTGCCCACAACGTACGAACGCGAGTTAGAACGGTGTCGTCGGGCGTAGCAGCCAGCCCGGGTTTGTAGGCGTCACGGAAACGGATTGCCGACGCAGCATCCTCTGCAAGCAGCTTGGTGAACAGAATGTGAATCTCATCGGCGAGTTGCCAATAGTTGCTACGCCTATTGGCGATTTGGTTACGAAGCTCGTTCTCAGACTGTGCCAACGATTGAGACGAAAGCTGGTCGGATAGTTGGATGTTGCGTAGTGCATTGATGAATTCCGCATTGATGGCCACGGCCAACTGTGCAGCGAACTGAGTCTTTCCTGATCCGTTCGGTCCGAGTATGACGACCGGCGTTGGTCCGTCGAGAGATGCGCCACCGGGGAGGCTGATTGATGTCATAGCCGCTGTCCACATCCCAATCACGTCAGATTGTTCACTTCCGACGATTCAAATATCCTACCGCCACCACACGACAATCTCCCAATCCGGCTTTGCCCGCCTCCCTAACAAGCTGCTGCTTCGCGCCCATTCTCGCAATCCGTGGCCTCCGGCGCCCCTGACGCTCAATCCACCACTGCAACCCCAACGCCGGGAACAGGGAACGGGGAACAGAAACCGGGAACAGGGAACGGGGAAAAGGGAACGGGTGATGCTGCCTCCAGCCGGCTTCGGCTCTCTGGTGACACCCAGCTTCGTAGCGGCCGCAGCCGTCAGCCACCGTTCCCCGTTCCCCGTTCCCTGTTCCCCTTTCCCCGCTACAATCGCGTCAATCGCGGCAAAGGCCGCTCGGCAGACTCCCTGGTCGTGGTCGTCGTCGGGCGAGTAGGAGGTGAGTGCCGCGGCGCCGAGCGGAACCCGGGCCCGGATGGCGTCCACCGCCGCGGTCAACTGGGGGACGGAGAGGCCGCCCGGGACCGGCAGGTAGTTGGCGTGGCCCACGGTCGGATCCAGCACGTCGAGGTCCAGGTGGAGATAGCCTAGGCAATCCGCCAACGGCGCCCTCGCCAGGATGCCCGGGAGCCCTTCCGGGATCTGTCCAACTGGAACGGCGACAATGGCCGACCGCTGCAGCAGCTCCTCCTCCGGCCCATCGAGGTCCCGGGCGCCCAGCAGGAAGGTGGTCTCAGCCGCGACCGGCTCGAATCCCGGCACGGTGGCCGCGAGCTGCCGCCAACACAGACCCGTCGTAATGGCGAGGCCCATGCCATCCAGGAAGCCCGACGTGGTCGTCTCCGGGGTATTGCAGTCCCCATGGGCATCGAACCAGAAGGTGGCTCGGCGCGCCGGCGTCAAGCCGCTGAGGGTGCCCACGGCCGAGTTGCAATTGCCGCTGAGAACCAGCGGAAAGTGACCGGCGGCCCGCGCCGACCGAACGGCAGCGGCCAGTCGGCGGGCCAGTTCGAACGCGGTCCGGATTTCAGCGGGTGGGTGAGCCGGGTCATCCTCGATGGTGTGGATGGCCGTCACCACGTGGCCCTGACGGTGGAGGTGAGCGGGAAGCCCGGCACGGACCAGGTGCTCGGGGCCGGCGCCGCAGCGCCAGCCGCGCTGGCCGGAATCGTAAGGGACCAGCAGGAGTTGGATATGCATGAGGGAGATCAGGGAAAACGGAAGGCACTTAACGATCCCGCATAAGGTGCCGGGCTCGGCCGCGCTCTGCAACCCCATCCCGGCCACCGCCCGGCCGGGTGTGGCGGTCACCAAGCGACGGCCGCGTTCTGCCAGCTTCACGCGGTAGTCGGCCCGATCCGCCCGGCTGGTCTGGCGCGTAGCGGGGGTAGGCTAGGAGCTCCAGCTCCCCTTCCTGCATCTAATCCAGCCGATGAAACTGACGCCGTTCGCGGTCCTGGCCTGGAACTTCACGACAGCACTGTCTCCCGGGGCCTGGAGATCGACCGCCACAAGACCCGTCCCGGTCTTCGCGAAGTCGGCAATCGTGGTGACGTGATAGTCCTGGGCGACGCTGTCGGGCCCACCGAAAACGAGATGAATATCAAACATTCGCGAGGCGTGGTTGGACCCGGTCAGCGGAAGCTCGAAGACCGCGTTCACCGGCACTTTCGGATATGGGGACCCGGCCCTGTTGGTGTCGTTCACCGTGACCTTGAGCGTTCTCGGACGCGCCCCGTTCTGGGGCTCGATACCGCACCCTCTGGGGTCTTTGAGGATATAGATACCGGCGTTGGGGCCGTTGCGAATCTGAAACGCAAGGTTGGCTCCCTGAGCGGCGCCGAGCGTCGGCGTCAGGGGCGTGAGTAACAGAGCACCGCACGTCACCGGCAGCCAGCGCATGGAGTGCCTCGCTCGAGGAGAAAACCGCCTCGCGCTCACCGTCTCCATCACTCGCGAGCCGGCGACCCAAGGCCGAGACTCATCGTGGGTCGCAACGTGCACGCACCTTCGGTGTCGCCTTTCGCGTGTCATTCTCGATATTATAGTACACCAGTTCACCTCGGCGCCCCATCAGGTCAACCACCAGGAGGCAGGTATGAAAGCCAAGAAGCCGAAGAAGGCCCCCCCGAAGCGCCCGCGCGATCTGCCAACCCGCACCCTGGACGAGTCTCAAGCGGGCAGGGTCAAGGGGGGCGTCAATCCCTTGGACAAGTACCGTGAAACCGCTAAGAACATGATCCAAAGCATCGGGCGTTGACCCCGCCCCCCGTAAACACCAACCAGTAGGGAGAGAGCCATGAAAAGCAACGCGAGCAAGGCGAAGGGGACCAAGCCGAAAGCGAAGAAGGCCGAGCTCAGGGATCTCAAGCCGCGCAAGGCCGAGGCGACCAAGGGCGGGACCACCACCGCCACCAACGCCGCGAGATTTGACCCCTACAAGAACTTCAAGTTCCATCCGTAACGGAGAGCGGCGCCGGTCGTTCGGTGCAGGCGACGGAGGAGTGAGACGATCGAGTCCTGCTCGCCCGCTTCGATGAGCGGGAGTATATCCTGCATGACTGACCGCGGCACTGTTACCCATGTACCCGGTCTGGAGCGTTATCTATGTCCCCGGTTGCTCAGTTCAGGTGTAGGGCAAGGTCTTACGGGCTCGCAGCCGCCGACGATGAGCCCGTCGCGTCCGCTGGCGGCTTGGCACCCTTGATCAGGAGCCACAGCATGAGCGCCAGCTCCCCGAAGAAGGCGGGCTGAGAGTAGACAAACACCTTATCCTGGAATTGCGGCACCAGTTCGCCCGTAAGGCTCAGCATCACATAGCCCAAGCCGCCGAGGGCGAGCCAGACGCCCAGGAACCGCGGCAGGAAATGCGACCGGTACACCAGCAACGCTAACGGGAAGAGCC
>JBGPJS010000373.1:0-4425 GCA_041485505.1 Gemmatimonadota bacterium
CATGTGATCCAGCTGGCCGTCGCCCCGGTTTTCCTCTTGTCCGGCGTCGGCGTCACGCTGACGGTGCTCACCAATCGGCTGGCGAGGATCATCGATCGAGCCCGGGTGCTGGAGACCAGCCTCGGTTCCCGCCCCGGTCCCGAGTCCTCACCGATTCATGCTGAACTCGCCACTCTTTCCCGTCGGGCTCAGCTCATCCATCGGGCCATTACCCTGAGTACCACCTGCGCGCTTCTCATCTGCGGGGTCATCGTCGCGTTGTTCGTCGGGGCGTTGCTGGCCCGGGAGCTGTCAGGACTGGTCGTTATTCTGTTCATCGCGGCGATGCTGGCGTTCATCGGCGCCTTGGTCAATTTTCTGCGGGAGATCTTCACCGCGACGGCGAGCCTTCGATTTGGGCCGCGAGAACCGTGACCCTCTTACCGTCACCCTCTGAACCTATCCTGTTGAACGGAGGATGAAGGCTTGAAAATCTCGATCGCCGGCCTGCTGCTCGTGATGTTGGCCCCGCCCCTCAGAGCCCAATCGAGCCCCACCCCCTTCGATCTGGTGATCGAACACGGCCGGATCATCGACGGCACCGGATCGCCCTGGTATACCGGAGACCTGGGGATCCGGGGCGGCCGGATTGCCGCCATCGGACACCTGGCCGATGCGAAAGCCCGGCAACGCATCGACGCCCATGGCCTGATCGTCGCTCCTGGCTTCATCGACATCACCCGCGGGATCAACACCAATCGGGCGATCCATACCGGCGATATCTTCGGCCTGCCCAGCAAGGCGGTGCTATCCTTGGCGAGTCTGCTGTCGGTGTTGCAGGTTGTGAGCGGCGTGGTCATGTGGCTCAAGCGAACGCCGAAAGGCCGGCCCAGCTCCAGCGGATAGACGGTGTCCTCAGCGGAACATGAAGAGCCAGCCTCCCGCCCGGCAACTCGCCGGGTTCATCGCCAAGTACCAGCCCGAGATCGCGGCCGTGGCCAAAGCGGTGCTCGCGAAAATGCGAAAGCGTCTGCCCGGCGCTGTTGAGCTGGTCTATGACAACTACAATGCACTGGCCATCGGCTTCGGCCCCACGGAGCGAGTATCGGACGTCATCTTTTCGATCGCGCTCTTTCCGCGTTGGGTCAGCATCTTCTTCTTCCATGGGGTGGGGCTGCCCGATCCCCAGAAGATGCTCCGAGGCAGCGGAAAGCAAACTCGCCATATCGTCCTCAAGGAACCAGCGACCTTGGACGCGCGGGCCGTCCAGACGCTCATGGCGGAAGCACTGAAGCGGGCAAAGCAGCCGCTGGATCCCATGCAGTCCCGCCGCATCGTGATCAAATCGATATCGACTAAACAACGTCCTCGGCGTCCGAAATAAGCGCCGGCCATGGGCACCGGGCGGAACGCGGAGCCGTTCCGGGGTCTCGTGGCGGCCGGAGGTTCGGGATACTTGCCGGCGGTACCATTGGGCCGGGAGCCCGTCCCCTTCCGTCGCTGCATCGACCCGGTTCCCGCGGATTGAGAGAGAACGTTGCCTGGCTTTGAGCGGGATGACTACGCTCTTCAGTCCAGAGCCAACCGGCGAAATATCAGGAGCATCCTGCGAGAGTTTGCCGCCGTGCGGCGTTCGACGATCGCTCTGTTTGATGGGCTGGATAAGAAGGCGTTGACCCGAGCCGGCGTGGCCAACGGAAAGGTGATGAGTGTTCGCGCCGCGGCGTATCACATCGCCGGTCACGAACTCCACCACCTCAAGGTGATCAAAGAACGCTACCTGTAGGCTTCCCCCCCAGGCCGAACCTGAATCGCAGGCGTCAGACCGAGGTGAGGACGGCGAGGACTGCCTCCACACTGGCGACGTGCACGCTCCCGGCCGAGATGTGAATGCGGCCGAAAAGGAACTGTTGCTTGCGACGGACCTCGGCGCGCAAGTCGAGATGCGGGATCGCCGGGCCGACGGCGTGGAGGAATTCCGCGCTGGTGCGGACCAGTCGGGGACGACCCCGCAGACCCCGCGCCCAGGCATAAAGGGCTATCAGTTGGCCGGCGGCCTCGATCATGAGGGCACCGGGGAAGATCGGATCACCCGGAAAGTGCTCGGGATAGACCCAGTGATCGGGGCCGATCGCCACTTCTCCAGCGATGGTGCCGCCCTGGAGGGCCGTGACGCAGGTGATCTGGCGCATGTGCCCGATCGGGAGGAAAGTGGTGTCGAGATCGATAATGCTCGAGTCGCGCGCAACGGACGATGCAACCGGCATCCTACCCTCCGGGGGAATTGGCCGCAGATGGAGGTGGTGGTCTCTGGGAGTACGCCTCCCGGCCCGGGGTGGATGTACTAAGGCTGGGCTCGCCCCGGGGAGCGGCGCGGCGAGCGGCCCGGTCTCCCTGAAACCCGCCGCACGACCCGCCCGTATGATCATTTCGATCATAGTCTCTTCCCGGGAGCCCGATGCCGCGAGACCCCCGATCCTTCCTGCCGCTCAAACCGGTCGACCTGCTGCTCCTGCTCGCCCTGGCCGATGGTGAGCGTCACGGCTACGGCCTGGTTCAGGAAATCGCCGCGCGCACCGACGGCGTGGTGGGGCTCGAGCCCGGCAACCTGTATCGCATCATCAAGCGGCTGCTGGCCGATGGACTGGTAGCGGAATCGGAACGGCGCCCGGCACCGGATCTCGACGACGAGCGCCGTCGCTACTACCGGCTGACTCCGCTCGGCGCGCGGGTGGTCAGGGCGGAAGCCCAGCGGCTGCAGGCGTTGGTTGCCTCACCCTCGGTCCTTCGGCTTACCCAGCGGTCGGAGCCGGTGTGAGGTCCGCATCGTCCCGGTCTCCATCCGAGCGGGCCTATGGCTTCCTCCTGGTGCTCTATCCACGAGCCTTCCGCGATCGGTTCGGCACCGACTTGCGCGAACTCTTTCGCGACCAGTGCCGGGCCGCGCGGGCGGGAGGTGGCGGGACCGGGATGGCCCGCCTCTGGTTGCGCACCCTTCCCGACCTGGTGCACGCCGCGTTCCTGGAGCGCCTGGGGGCGGCGGTGAATCTCTTTGGCGCCTCCATCGATTCCACGTTACCTCAGCAACCGCCCGCAACCGGAGACGGCATGTTTCACACCCTGGCGCATGACCTTCGCTTTGCCGTCCGCACTCTCGGGAAGAGCCCGGTTTCTACCGCGGTCGCGGCGCTGATCATCAGTCTCGGGACGGGAGCCGTCACCACGATATTCAGCGCGGCGAATGCCATTGTGCTCCGCCCGCTTCCGGGCGCCACCCGGCCCGGCCAGCTGGTAGAGATAACGCGGACCCAGGGTGATGGCCGCGGGTCGCTGTCGGCGTCGTATCCGTACTTCCGGCGACTCCGCGATGGCACCCGCGCGTTCAACGGGCTGGCCGCGTGGACCATGATACCCCTGACGATCAGCACCGGAGGAGCGGGAACGACCTCCCTGGGCAACATCGTCAGCGGGGACTACTTCGCGGTGCTGGGGGTGAGGCCGGCGCTGGGGCGGTTCTTCGGTGCCGACGAGGACAGCACTCCGGGCGGGTCCCCCGTCGTCGTACTCGGCCACGGATTCTGGCAGAGTCGATTGGGGGGCGACTCCTCGGTGATCGGAAGAACGATCGGCTTGAACGGCCATCCCTTCACCGTGATTGGCGTAGCGCCGCGCGGATTCCACGGCGTCTACGCGCCGCTCCAGACCGATGCGTGGGTGCCGCTGATGATGCAGGCCCAGGTGCGGCCCGGGCCCGTCTTGCTCGCAAACTCCGGTGCCGGTTGGCTCGAACTGTTCGGCCGGATGCGCGACGGGATCACGCGGGACGCCGGGCGGGCGGAGCTTGCCACCCTGACGGCGGCGCAGGTCGCGGACGCCGGTGAGCCGGCTGAGTTTCAGCGCTTCACGGGAGTACGCCTTGCATCGTTGTCGGGCCTGCCATCCGAGGCCAGCGGCGCGGTTCTGGGATTCATGGCGCTGTTGCTCGCCGCGGCCGGGCTCGTGCTCCTCATTGCGGGGGTCAATGTCGCCGGCATGCTGCTCGCGCGTGCGGTCGCCCGCCGCCGCGAGATGGCAGTGCGAGTGGCGCTGGGGGCGGGTCGGGCCCGCCTGGTCGGACAACTCCTCGCCGAGAGCGTCATTCTCTTCCTGATGGGCGCCGCGGGCGGGGTCCTGTTCGCCGTGTGGGGCACCCGTGCGCTGGAGCAGATCAAGCTCCCCGTGGCCGTGGACCTGCCGGTGTCGCTCGACTTGACCCCCGATGTGCGGGTGCTCGGGTTCACGCTGATCGTGTCACTGATCACCGGGGTGTTGTTCGGGCTGGCCCCGGCGCTGCAGGCCTCGGGGGGCGACCTCACTCTCTCGCTCCGCAACGACAGCGCCGGCGCCGGCACCCGCCGGTCCCGCACCCGGAACGCGCTCGTCGTCGGACAGCTCGCCATGTCGCTC
>JBGPJS010000374.1:0-4425 GCA_041485505.1 Gemmatimonadota bacterium
CCGCGGTCTGGAGCCGGCTGCGTTGCCGGCGTGGAGACAGGATACAAAGCGACATTCATAATGTCAAGAGAGATATGCATAGTACGCAGGAAACCACTAGCGTCAATACCAGAATCTGCCATTTCTCTTGTGTATGCTCATCGGATCTTGCAGAACCGACAGGATACTATTGACAGCTATTCATCCCCTCGTTACCTTGATTCCGGCATGAACACCCAGATCCAACACTCGCCAATTCGAAACTTCGGGACCCGTCGAAACCGCGACGCGCCTCACGATCGAACACGCCGGGTTTGGGCCTGATCTAGTCGCCCAATGTTTCGCCTCTACCGCGCCCTCGTGATCGATCGACCCGACCCGGGGGCGTTTTCACGTTCCACTTTCACTTGGATGGAGTTGCCATGAGACGACGAGCCTTGAGACTGCTCCCGCTGCTGCTGCTGGTGTTGCCGGCCGCCCTCGCCGCCCAGGGTGCACCGGCCGCCGCGGTGAGCCCCACGGACTCCCTGATCAAGGCCGCAGGCGATGCGGCGGCCGCAAATACCGTCGCCATCAACTTCGTCTGGACCCTGGTGGCGGGGTTCCTCGTCATGTTCATGCAGGCGGGGTTCGCGATGGTCGAGACCGGCTTCACCCGGGCCAAGAACGCCGGCCACACCATCACCATGAACTTCATGGTCTACGGCATCGCGATGATTGCCTATTGGGCGATCGGCTTCGCCCTTCAGGCGGGTGGAGTGGGGGCGCTAGGCACCCTCGGCGGCTACGACAAACTGGCCAACGAATTCAGCCTGCACCTGGGCGGAAAGGACTGGGGTTTCTTCGGGACCACCGGATTCTTTCTGACCGGAGTCGCGTACACAGCGCCGGTGTTCGCCTATTTCCTCTTCCAGATGGTCTTCATGGATACCGCGGCCACCATCCCGACCGGGGCGATGGCCGAACGGTGGAAATTCGCGTCCTTCGTCATCTTCAGCCTCTTCGTGGGCGGTTTCATTTACCCGATTTATGCCAACTGGACCTGGGGCGGCGGTTGGCTCGCAATGCTGGGGAAGAACCTCGGCCTCGGCCACGGTCACGTGGACTTCGCGGGCTCCTCAGTGGTCCACATGACAGGCGGGGTCATGGCGCTGGTCGGGGCAAAGCTGCTTGGGGCGCGGCGCGGGAAGTACAACGCGGATGGTTCAGCCAACGCGATCCCGGGCCACAACATTCCAATGGCCATGATCGGAACCTTTATTCTCGCCTTCGGCTGGTTCGGGTTTAACGCCGGCTCCACGCTGGCCGGATCCGACCTGCGCATCGGGGTCATCGCGACCAACACGATGCTGGCGGGGGCCGCCGGAAGCATCACCGCAATGCTTTACATGTGGCTCCGGTACGGCAAACCCGACCCGTCCATGCTGGCTAATGGGGCGTTGGCGGGGCTAGTGGCGATCACCGCGCCCTGTGCCTTCGTCACGGCGCCTTCCGCGGTCCTCATCGGTGGCATCGCCGGCGTCCTGGTCTGCTGGTCCGTCTTCTTCTTCGAGCGCACCGCTCGGATCGATGACCCGGTCGGTGCCATTTCGGTCCACGGGGTGAATGGCCTCTGGGGGATCCTGTCTCTGGGCCTCCTCGCCGACGGCACCTATGGCGCCGGCTGGAATGGGGTGGATGGCAATGTCACCGGTCTCTTCTACGGCGACGCGGGTCAATTCTTCGCTCAAGTCGTCGGAGGTGTGACCAACCTGGTAGCGGTCGGCGCCATGACCGCGATCGCCTACGGGGTCACTGCCCTGCTGACGAAGGGACATCGGGTCTCCGCCGAGGCGGAAGAGCTCGGACTGGACCTGCCCGAAATGGGCTCACTGGCCTACCCGGACACCGCGGACATCTCCTCGGCGGTCGTGCTCAAGATGTCTTCCCCTGGCGCGAAGAAAGAAGCGGCCTGACCATGAAACTCATCAGCACGATTATCAGACCCGAACTGCTCCCCGACGTAAAGGCCGCGCTGTTTCGCGCGGGAGTCACCGGGATCACCATCAGCCGGATCAGCGGCCACGGTGGAGAGCGGGAACTCCTGGAGCGCTACCGCGGTGGGAGCGTCGTCCTCGAGTTCCGGGAGAAGGTGAAGATCGAGATGGCTGTTTCGGAACCGTTCGTTGACACGACAGTAAAGGCCATACTCTCCTCGGCGCGAACCGGGGAGGTCGGCGACGGCAAGATTTTCATCCAGCCCCTCGAATCGGTGATTCGGATCCGTACCGGCGAGAAGGACAATGCCGCCCTTACACCGGTGACATGGGAAACCGTCCAGCGCCAAGAGCTTCAAAAGGTGGCGGTGTGATGCCGCCGGAACCGAACACCCTTGACGGCTCTGCCCGACCGGAGGTAGAGTAGAGCCATGCTACGGTCCCAGGCCTTCCACTTCTTTACCGGCACCGGCGCGGCTCGGTTCGCGTCCGGTTCGGGTAGCCTGCGCTAGCGCCTCACCGACACGGACCGATCGACGCCCCGCCGGATTCTCGGCGGGGCGTCTTGTTTTTCACTCAGGAGAACTCCAATGCGTGTCGCGATCCAAGGAACCCACGGGGCCTTCAGTGAGGCCGCCGCCCGGCAGCTCTGGCCGGAGATGACCACCGTACCCTGCCGCGACGTAGCGGATGTCGTCGCCGCGGTGCGGGAGGGTAAAGCCGAGGCCGGCTGCCTGCCGATCGAAAACTCCCTCATCGGATCGGTCACGACCACCTACGATCTGCTCCACGACGCCTTTGGTGATGGGACTCTCCGGCTGGATCACGAAATCCTGCTCCCGATCCACCACGCCATCATGGCGGTGCCGGGCGCCCGGCTGGGGGAGATCCGTCGGGTCCTTTCCCATCCGGTGGCGCTGGGGCAGTGCCGGAACTGGCTCGCCAAACAGCTGCCGGAAGCCGAATTGGTAAGCGCCTGGGACACGGCTGGGAGCGCGGAGATCGTCGCGCGAGAAGGCAATCCACGGCAGGCCGCGATCGGCCCCCGCCTCGCCGCCGAGATTCATGGCCTGGTTGTGCTGGACGAGCGGATCGAGGATGACCCCACCAACCAGACCCGGTTCCTTACCTTCAGTCCGACCGAGCGCCCCATGGACGGGACTGATGGTCCCCGCAAGACCTCCCTGATCGTGTGGACCGACCACCGGCCGGGGATGCTGGCGGCGGTGCTGCAGGCCTTTGCGTCGCGCGGGATCAATCTGACCTCGCTGCAGTCGCGTCCGGTCCGGTCGGCCCCGTGGCGCTACGGGTTCTACATCGATGTCGAGGGGACGGCCAATCGGCCGCCGCTGGCGGAGGCCTTGGAGGCCATCGATGCCGTTGCCGCCAGAGTCATAATTCTGGGGAGTTATCTCGCCTGGACTGGTGAAGGCGCAACCCGTCGTTCCGAGGAGCAACAGCTTCCCCACTACCGTCCCAAGCCCGACATGCCACTCTTCGACCGCGGGCAACGGCCGGAGGGGACCATTGTGCGGGTGGGAACAGTGGAGATCGGCGGACCCCGCCCGGTAATCATCGCGGGGCCCTGCTCGATCGAGAGCGAGGAGATGATCGTCCAGACCGCGGTCGCGGTGGCCAAGGCGGGTGCGGACCTGTTGCGGGGCGGCGCCTTCAAGCCGCGCACCTCACCTTACGACTTCCAGGGCCTGGGGGTGCGGGGTCTCAAGTTCCTGGCCGAGGCGCGGGAGCGGACCGGGCTACCAGTTGTGACTGAGGTGATGAGCTGGGAGGAGGTGCCGGTGGTGGCGAGGTATGCCGACATGCTGCAGATCGGTGCCAGGAACATGCAGAACTTCGCTCTGCTTCGGGCCGCCGGGCGGAGCGGCAAACCCATCCTGCTCAAGCGGGGTGGCGGGGCCACGATCGAAGAATGGCTTCACGCAGCGGAATACGTACTTGCCAACGGCAACCCGAACGTGGTGCTGTGCGAGCGGGGCATCCGCACCTTCGAGCGAGCCACCCGGCACACCCTCGACCTCAACGCCGTAGCCCTGGTGCGGGAGCGGACCCATCTGCCGGTCATCGCCGATCCGAGTCATGCGGCGGGCATGCGGTCGATCGTGGCTCCCCTGGCGCTCGCCGCCCTCGCGGCCGGCGCCCACGGCGTGCTGGTGGAGGTCCACCCGGACCCGGCGCAGGCGATGAGTGATGGGCCGCAGAGTCTCACTTTGGAAGAATTTGCTGCATTGGCGGCGCAGATTCGTGGGGCGGAAACGCTGAGCGGTAAGCGGTGAGCGGTAAGCGGGACGTCCCGAGAGTATTCGACCCTCCGTCGCGAGTAGACAACGGAGGATCGAGTGTTTCTGAAGCCACCGCTTCCTGCTTACCGCTCACCGCTCACTGCCTTTATCCCCGATCTTTCCGGTCAGCGTCTCTTTCTTTTTCATCCGCATGATGTCCATCTTGAACG
>JBGPJS010000375.1:0-4396 GCA_041485505.1 Gemmatimonadota bacterium
AGGCATTGTGTTCGGTGAGATCGCGCCCCGGATCGCGTCCGGCCCGACGGATCGCCTCCCAGGTCGTCGCATCGACAATGGCACCTGCGGCGTCGGTCGGCCCATCCCTTCCGTCGGTGCCGGCCGCCAGGAGGCTCACCCCACGACCGCCCATTGACCCATCCGCCCATCGGCCCATCTCCGCCGCGGCCGCCAACGCCAACTCCTGATTTCGTCCCCCCTTACCGGTGGTCCGGTCTGCCAGGGTAACCGTGGTCTCACCTCCCCAGACCAGGCAAATTGAATTTTTATGCAGGCTCCCCGATTGCGGAATTCCGGGATCGCTGTAATTTGAAAGCACTTTCGCGATCTCCCGGCCGGTGCCCGCGGCTTCCCCCGCGAGGGCGCCACTCATCAGCCGGGAAGAGAACCCCAGCGTGGTGGCTCGTTGCAGGACCGCTTCAAGGGCCAGCCGGTTGCTGGCCACCAAACGGACTTCAAGATTTCTGAACGCCGGGTCGCCCGGCTTTGGTGTCTCTGGAGCCTCACCTCGCTCCACCGAGGTGACGATTCGGCGGAAGGTGCCTGGGATCTTCTCCCAGAGGCCGGCGGAGGTCAGCAGAGTACGCACTTCCGCGGCCGTCGACTCATCCGGCACGCAAGGTCCAGAACCGATGGAGGCCAGGTCGTCACCAATCACGTCCGAGATTGTGAAATTTTTCACACACGCCGGGGCGAGCGCGGCTGCCAGACGGCCCGCTCCCCAGCGAGAGAATCGTTTGCGGATCCGGTTCATCGCGGTGATGTCCAGTCCGGATCCGAGCAACACCGAGTAGAGTCCGGCCAGCTCATCAGGCCGCACTCCGGCAATCGGCGCCCCGATCAGACTCGTGGTTCCACCTGAGAGCAGCACCCACGCTTCATCTTCCGAATGAACGCGGGAAGCTGCAAGTTGGAGCCCCTCGGCCGCGGCGCGGGAATTGGGTCCCGGCTCCGGGTGATCGCCCACCAGGACCGTGAGGTTGGGGTGTGGCGGTGCCGCAGGTTCCGTGGTGACCACCACTCCGCCTGCCGGTTCCGCTCCGCGCTCTCGGAGTGCGGCCACGGCGGCGACGGCCATCGGGTGGGCCGCCTTGCCCAAGGCAAGGAGATGGACCCGACGCTTGAGCTCCGGTGTCAGGGAACCGAGGGCAGACCTCAGGGCGGGCCCCGGTGCGGCCGCGGTAACGGCTGCCCAATAAAGATCAGTCAACACCGTTCGAGGTGACGCGGGCGGTGTGGGATCGGTCATGGTGCTCCGAATACCAGGGGTTGGCTGCGGGCCCGCGGAATAATGGGTCCGCACGATGATTCGCGCGAGAGCCTGGAGCTCTCGCCCTTGTCCTGTCTCCAGCGCAGAGGATGCACCCATGCCAGGCCGCAATCACCTGTTCGTCCCCGGACCGACCAATGTCCCCGACCGTGTCCTGCGCGCCATGCACGTGGCGATGGAGGATCACCGCTCCTCGAAGTTTCCGGAACTGCCGCTCAGCCTCTTTCCGGACCTGAAGAAGGTCTTCCGCACCTCCACCGGCCAGCCGTTCATTTTCCCGGCGACCGGCACTGGCGGTTGGGAGGCCGCCCTCGCCAACACTCTCTCGCCCGGGGACAAGCTGCTGGCCTCGCGGTACGGACAGTTCAGCCATCTGTGGATCGATCTGGCCCAGCGGATCGGGCTGGAGGTCGAGATCATCGACATCGAGTGGGGTGAGGGCGCCTCGGCCGAACGCATCGAGGAGGCTCTGACGAAAGACAAGGGTCAGGCGATCAAAGGTGTCCTGGTGGTCCATAACGAGACCGCCACCGGTGTCACCAGCGACGTCGCGGCGGTGCGGCGCGCCCTCGACGCCGCGAAGCACTCCGCCTTGCTCTACGTGGACAGCGTGAGCGGGCTGGGCAGCCTCGATTTCCGGATGGATGAGTGGGGCGTGGACCTGGCGGTGACCGGGTCCCAGAAGGGGTTGATGCTCCCCGCCGGACTCGGCATTGTCTGCGCCAGTCCGAAGGCGTTGGCCGCGCGCGAAAAAGCGAGGTGCGCCCGGGTCTTCTTCGATTTCGGCGACATGATCAAGGCCAACGCGACGGGGTACTTCCCGTACACGCCCTCGCTCCCGCTGCTTTACGGCCTGCGCGAGGCCCTCGACCTGCTCTTCGAGGAAGGCCTCGACAACGTCTACGCCCGCCATCATCGGCTGGCCGAAGGGGTACGGGCGGCGGTGCGGGCCTGGGGCCTCGAGCTCTGCGCCCGGGCGCCGCAATGGTACTCGGACACGGTGAGTGCGATCATGGTCCCCCCGGGGTTCAACGGGGCCGATGTAATCGACGTGGCCTACCGGCGTTACAACCTGGCCCTGGGCGCGGGGCTGGCCCGGATGGCCGGAAAGCTCTTCCGCATCGGACACCTGGGTGATCTCAACGAATTGATGCTGATGAGCGCGCTGGCCGGCGCCGAGATGGCTATGCGCGATGTTGGCATCAAGGTGACTCCGGGAGGCGGGGTGGCCGCCGCGGGTGAATACTGGCGGAGTACCGCGGCGCCGCTGCCTGGCCGGGGCACGCCGGGCTCGCCTGACGCCGCGGCAAAGCCGGCCGAAGCCAAGCCTGCCCTGGCCAAGACTGGCGCATGAGTCACACCCGTTGCGAGCCGGCCCGGCCGCGCCTCCAGCGCAGCGAGCTGGCCGTCCCGGGGTCCAACCCGGCGATGTTTCTCAAGGCGCTGGAGAGCCCAGCGGACTACGTCTTTCTCGATCTGGAGGACGCCGTCGCTCCCGGCGACAAGGAGCCGGCCCGGAAGAACATCATCGCGGGCCTGCTGGAGCACGACTGGCGGGGACGCGGCAAGACGGTTTGTGTCCGCATCAACGGCATCGATACCCATTACATGTATCGCGACGTGGTGGACGTGGTGGAACAGGCGGGCCACCGTCTCGACGTCGTGCTCATTCCCAAGGTGGGAGTCCCCGCCGACGTCTACCTGGTGGATGCCCTGCTCACCCAGATCGAAACGGCGAGAGGGATCCCCCATCGGATCGGGATCGATGTCCTGATCGAAACCGCGCTGGGGATGTCCAACGTGGAGGCGATTGCCCAGTCGAGCCGCCGCCTCGAGGCCATGCACTTCGGGGTGGCCGACCTCGCGGCCAGCCTTCGGGCCCGGACCGTGAACATCGGCGGGCTCAATCCGGACTATCCCGGCGACCAATGGCATGCCGGGCTCTGCCGGATGATCGTGGCGTGCCGGGCCTATGGCTTGAGACCCGTCGATGGACCCTTCGGCGACTTCAAGGACCCCGACGGCTTCCTCGCCGCGGCGCGGCGGGGGGCCGCTCTCGGAATCGAGGGAAAGTGGGCCATTCATCCCTCGCAGATCGCGCTGGCCAACCAGGTGTTCACTCCGCCCCCCGAGGAAGTCGATCGGGCAAAACGAATCCTGGTGGCGCTGGCGGAGGCGGCGCGGGACGGAAGGGGCGCCGCCCAGCTCGACGGCCGGATGATCGATGCGGCGTCGGCACGAATGGCGGACAGTATTGTGCGGATGGCGGAGGCGATCGGGGCGAAGAGCCATTAGCCATTAGCCGTTAGCCGTTGGTCCTTCCTCGTTGGGATGGGCTAACGACTAATGGCTGATGGCCCAATCAGGTGAACCCATGGACATTCACGAATACCAGGCCAAAGAGCTGCTCGCCGGCTTCGGCGTCTCCGTGCCCAAGGGCGGCGTGGCCTACAGCCCCGAGCAGGCGGTCTATCGCGCGGCGGAGATCGGCGGCGCCAAGTGGGTGGTGAAGGCCCAGATCCATTCCGGCGCGCGGGGCAAGGCGGGCGGAATCAAGGTCTGCGGCAGCGAGGACGAGGTGCGGGCCGCCGCCAAGGAGTTGTTAGGGAAGCGGCTGGTGACCCACCAGACGGGACCCGATGGACGGGTGGTGCACCGCCTGTACGTGGAGGCCGGCGTGCCCATCGAACACGAGCTCTACATCGGTTTCGTGCTTGACCGGAAGCGGGAGCGGATCATGGTCGTCGCCTCGGCGCAGGGCGGCATGGAGATCGAGGAGATCGCCAAGGCCCACCCCGAGACCCTCCTTCGCGAAGTCATCGAGCCGGCCGTGGGGATGCAGTCCTTTCAGGCCCGGGAACTCGCCTTTGGCCTCGGGCTGGCCCCGGCGCAGGTGAGCCGTGCCGTGACCACGATCCTCGGCGCCTACCGGGCCTTTCGCGACCTCGACGCCACGATGGTGGAGATCAACCCCCTGGTGGTGACGGCCGACGGCCAGGTATTCGCGCTCGACGCCAAGATGACCTTCGACGACAACGCGCTGTTCCGGCGTCCCACGGTCAGCGAGCTGCGGGACTACGCGGAGGAAGATCCCCGGGAGGCCCA
>JBGPJS010000376.1:0-4378 GCA_041485505.1 Gemmatimonadota bacterium
CCGCAGGCGAATTCCACGACGTCGAGTCCGCGGCGCACCGAGCCCCGGGCCTCGCTGTAGAGTTTGCCGTTCTCGTGAACCAGCAGCTTCGAAATCTCGTCGAAGTTGGCCTCCAGCAGTTCGCGGAAACGGAAGAGGACCCGAGCCCGGTCCGGGGCCGGCGTGGCGCGCCAGCCGGGGAAGGCGTGGGCGGCCGCTGCGCAGGCGGCGTCTACCTGGGCGTTCGACGCTTCCGGTATCGACGCCACCAGCTCCTTCACATCCGAGGGGTTATAGATGGCGCGGGTCCGCGGACCCTCGCCGATCACCCAGCGGCCGTTGATCAGGTTGCGGGCAAGGCGCTCGGCATCTTGTTGTCCAGCGGTTCGGGTCGCCTGCGTGTGTATCGCCATGAAGGTCCCTCTTTTCGCCGCGGATGAACGCGGACTGAAGTAAGCGGTGAGCGGTAAGCAGCGAGCGGGAACTGCGCGGTCACGGGGCGGGGTGGCCCGCTTACCGCTTAATGCTCACCGCTCACTCTGTCTAGCTCGAAAAGCCGATCCCCGCCAGATCCAGCATCCTGAGGAGCAGATTCGGCCGGCCGCCGGCGTCGACCCTTCTGAGCGCGCGGGTTACCGCGTTCACCGCCAGGCCACGGAGGGGCTCGGGAGGATAGGGCAGCGGCTTTCGTTTCACCAGCGCAAGGTCGAGCAGCGGGCTGGGCTTCTCCAGCGCCTGGTGGGCCAGGGCCCGCCCGATCAGCCGGGTGCTGCCGAGCCCGTGTCCGGTATAGCCGAGTCCGTACAGAATTCGGCCACCGCGCGCCGAGCCACAGAAGGGTGTCATCCGGGTGGTCGAGCAGATCGCGCCGCCCCAGGAATAAGGGAATTCGAGCCGGGCCAGGGCTGGAAAGTGTCGGCGGAAGCTCTCCCGAAGCGACCGGTAGTGGGACTCGGAATGGTCGCAGCTCGGATCCACCCGGTTGCCCGCGTAGTACGCGGCCTCGCTGGTGCCCCAGAGAATCCGGTTGTCCCTGGTCAGCCTGTAATAATTGAAGAAGGTCCGTCCATCAGTGACCCCCTGCCGTCGCCGCCAGCCGATCAGATCCAATCGGGCACCCGTCAGCGGTTCGCTCACCAGGATGTAGTCGTAGAGTGGGATGACCCGCGCGGCGACCGACGGTACCAGGTGATGGGTGTAGGCGCTGGTCGCCAGGATTGCCTTGCCGGCGTCGACGGTGCCCCGCTCGCCGCGCAGTCGAACGCCCCGCCCATTGGTGTCCAGACCGAGGATCCGGCTCCGCTCCAACACCCGTACGCCCAGCCGTTCCGCTTCGCGGCGGAGCCCGTCCACCAGTTTGACCGGATTCAGAATACCTCCGGAGGAAACCATCACGCCACCCAGGTAAAGCGGCGAGTCGAGCTCGGCGCGCATCGCCGGCCCATCGAGCAGACTGAACGAGGTGATGCCGAGCCTCTGAGCCGTCTCGACTGTGCGATACGATTCTTCGAGCTGTGCCGAGGTCAGCGCCACCATCAGCCGGCCGGACGCCTCGAAATCGCAATCGATGGACCGGTCCCGCAGATAGGCCAGCATCTCCTCCACGTTCTCCTGGCCGAGCCGGGCCAGCAGGCCAGCCTCCTCCATCCCGAAGTGGTCGATCGCAAGCTGATGGCTGTGGTCGATGGTCTCGGAGAGCATGCCGGCGTTTCGGCCGCTGCCGCCGTAGGCGGCGACTCCCTGCTCGATCACGGTCACGTCGCAGGCGGGGTCGAGCTGCTTGAGAAAGAGCGCAGTCCACAGTCCGGTGAGCCCGGCTCCCACGATCGCCAGATCGGTCCGCTGGGTTCCCTCGAGCGGGTGCGGGGCGGCGGACGGCCGGATCGCGAGCCAGTAACAGGCCTGCTCGATGGGCTGCATGAGGGACCGTACACCAGTGCTGGGCCTGGCGGAAGGGGGGAGTCGGAGAAGACGGAGAGGTCGGAGAAGACGGACCTCTCCGACCTCTTCCGACCTTTCCGACACCCTCCTGCGGCCGTATTCTACCCTTCATGAAGAGACTCCTCTGGCTTCTCATCGCCCTCGCTGGCGGGGCCAGCTGGGGTATGCTCGCCCTCCACCGCGGCGAGACCATCAGCGCCGCCTGGCTGGTCCTTGCGGCCGTGGGCACCTACCTCCTCGCCTACCGGTTCTACAGCCGGTTCCTGGCCGACCGGGTCCTCGGGCTCGACAACCGCCGAGCGACTCCCGCCGAGCGCCTGAACAACGGGCGGGACTTCGTCCCGACCACCCGATGGGTGCTGTTCGGCCATCACTTCGCGGCCATCGCCGGCGCCGGCCCACTGGTCGGCCCGGTACTCGCGGCCCAGTTCGGCTACCTGCCCGGCACGCTCTGGATCGTGTTCGGTGTGGTGCTGGCGGGCGCGGTGCAGGACTTCACCGTGCTCTTCGGGTCGCTCCGCCGGGACGGAAAATCGCTGGGCCAGATGGCCAAAGAAGAGATCGGTCCGGTCACGGGGTTCGCCGCCATGACCGCCGTGCTCTCCATCATGATCATCCTGCTCGCCGTGCTCGCCCTGATCGTGGTCAATGCCCTGAAGGACAGTCCCTGGGGGGTCTTTACCATCGGGTGCACCATCCCCATCGCCTTCCTGATGGGGTTCTGGATGAAGGTTTGGCGACCCGGCAAGACCCTTGAGGCCTCAGCCGTCGGGGTCATCCTGCTCCTCGCCGCGTTGGTCGGCGGCCGCTATGTGGCGCAAAGCCCCGCCCTCGCCCCCTTCTTCACCTGCTCGGGAACCACGCTCGCGTACGGCATGATCGCCTACGGCTTCGCGGCCAGTGTGCTCCCGGTCTGGATGCTCCTCCTTCCCCGCGACTACCTGTCCACATTCATGAAGATCGGGACCATCTTCCTGCTCGCCGCGGGTATTCTCTTCGTGCTGCCGCCGCTCAAGCTGCCGGCGCTGACCCGCTTCATCGACGGCACCGGCCCGGTCTTCGCCGGGAAGCTCTTCCCCTTTGCATTCATCACTATTGCCTGCGGCGCCATCAGCGGGTTTCACTCGCTGGTCGCCTCCGGGACCACCCCCAAGATGCTCCGACGCGAGGGTGACGCCCGGCTCATCGGATACGGCGGGATGCTGATGGAGTCGTTTGTGGCCGTGATGGCGATGTGCGCGGCGGCGGTGCTCGACCCCGGTATCTACTTCGCTATTAATACCCCGATCGCGACCCTGGGCGGCAGCATGCAGTCGGCAGCGGAGGTCATTCGGGGCTGGGGCTTCACGGTCACGCCGGACCAGATGACCGCGCTCGCCGCCTCGGTGGGAGAATCGACCCTGCTCGGTCGGGTCGGCGGGGCTCCGTCGCTCGCGGTCGGCATGGCCCAGATCTTCGGCGGCGCGTTCGGCCCGGGGCTTATCGCCCTCTGGTACCATTTCGCAATCATGTTCGAGGCGCTGTTCATCCTGACGACCGTGGACGCCGGCACCCGGGTGGGACGCTTCATGCTCCAGGAGCTCGGCGGCCACCTCTGGCCCCCCCTCGGCCGCACCTCATGGTACCCGAGCATTCTCCTCAGCTCCGCCCTCGTCGTCGGCGGCTGGGGCTATTTCCTGATCCAGGGTGTGCTGGATCCGCTGGGTGGGATCAACTCGCTCTGGCCACTGTTCGGAATCAGCAACCAGCTTCTGGCCGCCGTGGCGCTCTGCGTCGGGACCACGATCATCATCAAGAGCGGCAAGGCTCGGTTCGCCTGGACCACCCTGCTGCCGCTGGCCTGGATCCTCACCGTCACCCTCACCGCAGGCTGGCAGAAGATCTTCTCGCCGGAGCCGAGGCTCGGTTTCCTGTCCCATGCCGCCAAGACGGCGCGGCAGATCGCGGATGGAGGCCTCGAGGCCGCGAAAGGAAGCCGGCTGATCTTCAACGACCGCCTCGATGCCGGCGTGGCCGCGGTGTTCATGATCGTGGTCCTGCTGGTGGTCATCTCCTCGGCGCGGGAGTGGCGGCTGGTGCTCCAGAGACGGAAGCCGGCGGTCGTGAAGGAAACGCCGTTCGTGGAGACGGCGTGGGCGTGAGAGCCGTTAGTCGTTAGCCATTGGCCATAGCCGTTAGCCGTTAGCTATCGGTCGGCTCCTTAGCGTTTCTCGATGAATGCCGTAGTCAGAGTCGGGCATTTCCACACCGCTCGGTCGACGTCCTCTCAACTGACGGCCAAAGGCCAACGACTAACGGCTAACGGCTAATAGCTAACGGCCCGGGGTACACTCAATGTGGGAAGCAATTCTGAGAGATCTCAAACGCATCGCAGGAATGCCCGACTACCCCCGATACGTCGAGCACCTGAAGAGCTGCCATCCCGACCGGCCGGTGCCGAGCGAGCGGGAATACTACG
>JBGPJS010000377.1:0-4372 GCA_041485505.1 Gemmatimonadota bacterium
ACCGGCAACCCCATCACCCCGAAGAAGTCCCCCTCGATCCGCTCCACCAGTGCCGCTCCGTACCCCTGAATTCCGTAGGCGCCGGCCTTGTCCATCGGCTCGCCGGTGGCGATGTAGGCCCGGAGAAAATCATCGTCGCAGGGCCGGAAGGTGACGTTGCTGACGTCGCTGGCGACGCGGACCTGGCCGTTCGCCACCAGCGCCACCGACGAGATCACCTGGTGGGTCCGTCCCTGCAGCCGGCGGAGGATGCGGAGGGCGTCCCCCTCATCCAGCGGTTTCTCCAGTAGATCGTCGCCCAGGAGCACGGTGGTGTCGGCGCCGAGGACGAGATCTCCCGGGACCGCCTGAGCTTTCTCGCGGGCCAGCCGCTCGGCGTAGGCCAGTGGGGCCTCTCCGGGTGCCCGTACTTCCGCGATATGCGACGGGCGCACCAGGACCGGAATGCCAAGCATTTCGAGAAGCTGACGGCGCCGGGGGGAGGCGGAGGCGAGGATGAGCGTCACCTCTCCGCCCTCTCCAGCACCAGCGTCACCGGCCCGTCGTTGTGAATCTCCACTTGCATCATCGCGCCGAACTCGCCGGTCTCGACCTTGAGACCCTTGGCCCTGAGCTGGGCAATGAAGCGCTCGTAAAGCGGGATCGCGGCCTCGGGGCGCGCCGCGTCAATGAACGACGGGCGCCGACCCTTCACCGCGTCGCCATAGAGAGTGAACTGGGAGATGACCAGGACCGCCCCGCCGATGTCCGCAAGTCCCAGGTTCAGCTTCCCTTCGGCGTCGGAGAAAAGGCGGAGCCCAGCCACTTTCTCGGCCATCCAATCGACTTGAGCGGCGGTGTCGGTGTGGGTAAAGCCGGTGAGCAGGCAGAAACCCGCCTCGATGGCGCCGGCGACTCTTCCGTCGATGGTGACCGAGGCGCGGGAGACGCGCTGCAGGACGATTCGCATGGGCCTTCGAAGCTATCCTGAAACCGCAAAGGCGCAAAGAGCGCCGAGGTCCGCTTTGCGCCCTCTGCGCCTCTGCGGTTATTCTCTGTTTATGGCCCATTCGACTATCCATCGGCGCCTGACCTTTGCCCGCCGCTACGTGCGGCATGTCCTGGCCGACCGCCGGACCGAGCGCTGCCGCGCGATTCAGCCGGCGCCGCATCGCCCCGATCCGTCCGCCTGGCTCGCCGACCGGCTGACCGTCTCCTGGCTCGGCCATGCCAGCGTGCTGATGAATTTCGCCGACACCTGGCTTCTCACCGACCCCGCGCTCCGCCCCCGGATCGGGGTCGGCCTTGGGCTCGGGACGGTGGGCCCCCGCCGCTACATCGGCCCGGCCCTCGAGGCCCATGAGCTGCCGCGGCTCGACGCGCTGCTCATCTCCCATGCGCACATGGACCACCTCGACCTCGGAACCCTGCGACGGCTGCCCCGGGACACTCCAGTGGTGGCGCACCGGGCGTTGTCGGATCTCCTCGGCCGTTTTCGCCACGTCATCGAACTTGGCTGGGGAGAGAGTACGGTCGTCGGCGGCGTTCGAATCGAGGCCATCCCCTCCAAGCACTGGGGCGCCCGGATGGTCACCGATATCCATCGAGGCTACGGTGGATTCCTGCTCGAGAAGTACGGCACCCGCGTGGTCTTCTCCGGCGACACCGCCGCGACCGATCTCTACCGCCCCATCGGCCGCCGAGGCCCCGTCGATCTCGCGATGCTACCAATCGGCGGCTACGATCCGTGGATCGACAACCACGCGAATCCGGAAGAAGCCTGGACCATCGGAAGGGATCTGGCCGCGCGATACGTCATGCCGATCCACCATTCGACCTTCCGCCTCAGCCGCGAGCCGATGGACGAGCCGATCAGGCGGTTTCTCCAGGCGGCCGGCGAGGAGCGCGGGCGGATCGTGGCCATCGAGATCGGAGATACCTGGGGCCTGCCGGGGTGAAAGTCACCGGCCGGCGGGTGGCGCTCTCGGGGCTCGCTACAGCGGCGGTGGCCCTCGCGGGGACCTACCTGACCGCGCGGCTCCTCGAGCGAAGCCTCCGGACGCCGGTCAACAGCTACATCCGCGACCACACCCTCGGGTTCCTCCGGGAGCGGAGCGTCGAGGGGCTGAGCATCACCTTCCCGAGCCTCAATCTGAGCCTGGTCCACCGTCAGCTCCTCATCCGCCGCCTCGAAATCCGTTACGACCATCAGGACAGCGCCCGTTCCGTCCACTTCCAGGCCTCCGTCCACGACATCACACTCGACGGCCTCGACCTGAGCGACATCATCTGGCACCGGCACCTCCGGCTCGAAGCGGTGCGGCTTAACCGACCGAGGCTCAGCCGCTACCGCGAGACAGCCGACACCGCTTCCAGCGCAGGGCCTCGGCGCCCCGAGGGGCCGGTCGAGCAGACCATCGAACCCGACTCGCTCGCGGCCCAGCTGCCTGCGCTTGATACACTGGTCTACAACCTCGTGGCGAGCTGGCTGCCGGAAGACTTGCGGGATGCCCGTATCGGCCTCATCGACGCCGAGAATGCTTCAATTGTCTCTACCACGAAACAGGGCCGCCTCACCACCCGGGACTCGACCGACGGCCTGGCCCTTCGGATCCACGGCATTCGGCTCGACAGCACCCGCCACCGCGTTTTCGAGTCGGCCGAGCTCGAGGCGGCCGAGGTGTTCCACGCGGTGCGGGGACTGCGGGACTCTCTGCGGATGGAGGGGGTGACCCTGCACCTCAACGCCGGGGACACCGTGGCCACGGTGCGCTCCCTCCGGACCATTCCTGGCGGCAGCGGCCAGGCGCTGCTCCTCAGCGGGTTCCGCCGCTCATACCACGAGCGGACGTTCTCGCTCGATTCTCTCGTCTACCAGCCAATCCTCCCGGACAGTGCGTTCTTCCTGCGCGGCGCGTGGCACCGGAGCCGGGTCCGGCTTTCCGCGAGCGGGATCCGGGGCACCGCGGTGGACGCCGACGCCATGTTCCGGCATCACGCCGCCGTCGGGCGGATCGACATCGGCAGCGTCCAGCTCGATGTACTGGCCGACCTGCGGAACCCAGGCCACGCCAGCCGAGAGCGCCGGCTGTGGCCCCAGCTCTTCGCGGAACTCGGGTGGAAGCTCCAGGTGGACACCCTGCGGGTGAAGCAGGCGATGGTCCGCTACGGCGAGATCAATCCCAATCGACGGGAACCGGCGGCGATCTGGTTTTCTGATATCGCCGCCACGGTCACCGGGCTCTCGAATGATCCGGCGCCCGGGAGGGCGCGGCGGCCGGCGGCAATCGAGGCGAGCGCCCGGTTCATGGGCCAAGGAGCGCTCGTCATGCGGCTCGAAGTGCCCATCGTCTCCCGGCATTTCAGCATGAGAGGCGAGGGCCGGCTCGAGAGTATGCCCGCGGCGGCACTCAATCCCTTCCTGCTCACCTCCGAGGGGATCCGGGTTACCAGCGGCCGGATCCAGCAGGCCGGCTTTCATTTTCGGGTGTCGTCGGGCTACGCCTCCGGCACCTTCTCGCTGGCCTACGACAGTCTCTCGGTGGACGTGGTGGATCGGAAGACCCGCAAGCGGGGATTCGACGAGAAGCTCAAGACCTTTCTGGCCAACAACCTTGTCCTCCGGGGCAGCAGTCTGATCGATCAGAAGGGCACGCTGCCCTCGGCGGCGATTGCCTATCGCTATCCCTCCGGCGAGACCTTCTGGGGTGGGATCTGGCGGGCACTCCGGAGCGGCATGATTCCGCTGGTGACAAGGTCGCCCTCAACCCCACCGCGCAAGACCCCACACGGGTGAGAGTGATCAGTGATCGGTAAGCAGTGAGCAGTAAGCGGGACGCTCCTTGAAACAGTCGACCCTCCGATGCCGTTGGCGCCGGAGGGTCGAGTGCTATCGGAACATCCCGCTCACCGCTCACCGCTACTCGACGGTGACCGACTTGGCAAGATTACGGGGTTTGTCCACATTGCACCCCCGCCGCACCGCCACGTAGTACGAGAAGAGCTGCAACGGGACGATGGTGAGGATCGGTGTCAGCAGGTCCAGGGTTTCGGGGATCGTGAAGGTGGCGGTGGCGAGGCGGCTGATCTCGTCGTCGCCGTCGTTCTTGATGGCGATCACCTGACCGCCCCGGGCCCGGACTTCCTCCACGTTCGAGACGATCTTGCCATGCACCGCGTCCTTGGGCGCGATGAATACCACCGGCATGTTCTCGTCGATCAGCGCGATGGGGCCGTGCTTCATCTCCGCCGCCGGATACCCCTCGGCGTGGATGTAGGAGATCTCCTTGAGCTTGAGCGCCCCTTCCAGGGCCACAGGGAAGTTGACGCCACGTCCAAGGTAGAGGGCGTTGTTGGTCTGCCAGAAACGATCGGCCAGCACCTCCACCTCGGG
>JBGPJS010000378.1:0-4341 GCA_041485505.1 Gemmatimonadota bacterium
ACAGGCGGACAGGCGGACAGAAGGATAGAATGACAGAAGGACATGGACACTGCTTGCCTGACGTCGCCAGCCGAATCATTTCCAGCTAGACGTTCGACCGTCAACCGGTCCCCCGGTCCGCCTCACCGGCTGTGGGATTCGGGCGGCAAGGGTTGCAGGAACGTCACGGGGCCGGCTTCCGGCCCGCGAACACAAGTGATTCACCCTCGGGCACTTCCACCCACAGGCTCGAGAGCCAAGCCGGTCGTCCTCGGGGTCCGCTTCTTGCCAACGTTAGGTATGGGAGGCGATGCGGGTGGGTCCCATCAGGAAAGCCAACCAGGGGGCGCCTATGCTCAGGGCCTTGTTCTATCTGCTGGTGATCAACAATGAGACGGCGGCGCGGCTCGGAGCCCTCTTTCTTCCCCGGAAGGTTCCCGTCGAGAAGTGTTGAATGCTGTCACGCCAGGAACTGCCTAGCCCGTTCCCCGATAGCCGGGAGCTGGTCGAGCAGTTGCTGAACCTCTGACGGCGAGCAGTCGATGCCGATGAGGGCGGCCTCAGGATCGACATCGGCGGGTCCTTCCTCAGGCAGTCCGATGCCGTCGGTGGTGCAGACGGCCTCCGCGGCGTGGACCACCCGCGCTACCTGGCGATATTCCTCCTCCGATTCCTCCGCGTGGTGATGGTTGGTCACCGCGTCAACGATCATAGCGGGGAGCCCCCAGCGACCAAGCAGCAGTCCACCCACCGTACCGTGGTCCATGCCGAGGCTCTCCTCCTCACACTTCCACAGCGGGGCTCCAGTCTCCTTCTGCTCCGCCCTCGCTTCGAGAAAATCCCGCTGAAAAAACTGTTCCAGTACCAGGAGGCCGGCATCGTGCAGAAGGCCGGCGACGTAGACGTCTTCGGCATTCTCGCCGGGAGCCTTGCCCACCAGATCCCAGAGCTTCTGCGCCAGCATCGCGACGGCGGCGGAGTGCTCCCAGAAGCGCTGGTGGTCGAGTCCCCCGGCCCTGGGGCCGAAGGCCCGGACCACGGCGAGGACGATGCAGATGGCCCGGACCTGATTGACGCCCAGCCGGGAAATACAGGCCTGAACCGAGGCGATGCGGTCGCCCCGGGCAAAGGCGGCCGAGTTGGCCGCGCGCAGCAGCCGGCCAGTGAGGGCGGGGTCGCGTTCGATGATGGCGGCGACCTCCCGGTCGCTGACCATCTCGTTATCTAGCGCCTTGTGGAGCTGGAACACGACGGTGGGCAGGGTGGGTAGATCCTTGCCTCTGGCAAGCAGATCCCGCATGCCCTGGATGATGTAAGCCATGTTGACTCTGGTTGCAGGCTCCGGGTCCACAGAGTCTTAACCGCGATGCGACCCGGCGGCAAGCTGACCCCGGTCCCCGGCGCGGTGTGAAGGGAAAAGGCGATCCCAGGAGGCGGGATTGAAGCGAACCCGGGGTAGTTAACCATGTCGCGAAAAGGCCGGGTACGGGTTATATAGTGGGTGAGCAGTTCCCCGCCGCTGCTTGAGGAGGGCACCCTGACCGTCGACCTCAGGTACGCCCACGAGTGGCTCGAGGCCATGCCGGATGGTGTCCTGGTCGTGGATCGTCAGGAACGGATCGTCCTCGCGAACTCGCGTGCCGCGATGCTGTTCAGTTATGCCCCCGCCGATCTCCCGGGCACCCCCCTCGCGATGCTCCTCCCCGAACCAGTCCGGGCCAGGCATTCGAAATGGGTGGCCGGGTACTTGGCGGCGCCCAAGGCCCGCCCGATGGGAGCCGAGCGCGACCTCCGGGCTCAGCGGCGCGATGGCAGCCAGTTCCCCGTGGACATCAGTCTTTCCCCTCTCGAGACCGCCGGCGGCCTGTTGGTGATTGCCGCCGTTCGGAATATTTCCGACCGGATCGCAATGGAGTCCAGTCTTCGGCGGAGCGAGGAGAAGTACCGCTTGCTGGTGGATAACGCGAGCGAGGTCCTCTACCAGGTCGGGTTGGAAGCCGATCCGCTGCGGGGGCGCGTGGAGCTGGTGAGCCGGCAGAGCGAAGCCATCACGGGGCGCACCGAGGCGGAGTTTCTGGCGGATCCCGGCCTCTGGCTGGAGCTGGTTCACCCCGAGGATCGAGACACCCTCCTGCAGAGCACCCGTACGATCCTGACCAGTCGCCAGCCGGGTACCCGCACCTATCGAATTCGACACTGCGGGACCGGTGACTATCGCTGGGTCGAGGATCGGGTGATCCCCCGACTGGATTCCAATGGCACTGTCGTCGGGTATCAGGGCGTGGCGCGGGACATAACCGAGCGGAGGCGAACCGAACAGGATCGTGCCCGCCTCGAGGCTCAGCTGCAAAAGGCCCAGAGGGTCGAGGCGGTGGGCCGCCTGGCCGGCGGGATCGCTCACGACTTCAACAACATGCTCACGGTGATCCTCGGCAATACCCAGTCCGCCCTGCTCGGTCTTCGCCCCGATGACCCGGTTCGTGAAGAGCTGGTGGAGATCAACGAAGCGGCGAGGCGATCAGCGGATCTCACCGGCCAGCTCCTGGCCTTTTCCCGCCAGCAGGCCATCGCCCCGCGGGTGCTGAATCTCTCGGCCCGCCTGAAAGGCATGGAGCGCCTGCTCCCCCGACTGATCGAGGAGGGAATCACCCTCACCTTTACGCTGCTCGAGGGCGTCTGGCCGGTGCACGTGGATCCCTCCCAGGTGGATCAGATTGTCACCAACCTGGTCGTTAACGCCAAGGACGCAGTCGGAGAGCAGGGCGCCATCACCATCGAAACCTCCAACGTGACCCTCGATGAGGCCTACTGCAGCGGCCATCTCGGGTTTGTCCCAGGTGAATACGCCCTCCTCACCGTGAGCGACACCGGATGTGGCATGGACCCGGCCACCCTCGAACACGTGTTCGAGCCATTCTTCACCACCAAGCCGGAGGGCAAGGGCACCGGGCTCGGACTCCCGACGGTCTACGGCATCGTCAAACAGAACCATGGCTTCATCAGTATCTATAGTGAGCCGGGACAGGGGACGACCGTCCGCATCTACCTCCCTCGTCACCAGGGGGAGGAGGCGCGACCGGAAGAGCCTCACCCAGCCCTCAGCCCGGGGCGCGGACAGGAGACCGTCCTACTGGTGGAAGACAACCTCGCGGTCCAGCGGCTTGCCCGGAAGCTGCTGGAACGGCTGGGCTATGAGGTGCTGGCCGCCTCCACTCCCGACCAGGGCCTGGCCCTCATGGATGAGCACGGCCCGCGGGTCCGGCTCCTGATCACCGATCTCGTCATGCCGCAGATGAACGGGGTCGAGCTGGCGGATCGGGTCGCCGCCCGGTGGCCGAACGTTAAGACCCTTTTCATGTCAGGCTATGCCGGCCCGGTCGCGTCGGTAAGGGACGTGGTGCCGCGGGGGAGCGCATTCCTCCAGAAACCGTTCAACTTGGAGACTCTGGCCAGGCAGGTCCGGGAAGCCCTGCAGCGGTAGCTCACCCGAAGCTCGGTTTGACCTCATATCTCCGCGTAGCGCCTCAAGATATCCCCCGCCCGGACCGATACCCCAAGACATGAGAGCTGTCTCGCCCCTCGGGCATGGACCGGACCGGAGATCGGGCCGGTGATTGCTATTGTCGGCATCATCGTGGTGTTTGCCGCGGTGCTGGGCGGGTTCGCCATGTCGCACGGCCCGTTTCTGGTATTGCTGGCCTATTCCGAATGGGTGGTCATCTGCGGGACGGCGTTCGGCACCATGCTGATCTCTACCCCGGGTCCGATCATCAAGGCGATGCTCGGGAAGATCAAGGGGGTCTTCGGGAAGGACCCGTTCACCCGAATGCTGTACCTCGACGGCCTCAAGATGCTCTATGAAGTTTTTCAGATCGCCCGGAAGGACGGGCTGGTGGCGATCGAGGGCCATATCGAGGATCCCGACAAGAGCGCGGTCTTCAAGAAGTACCCCGGCGTCCTCCATCAGCACCATGCGATGGAGTTCCTCTGTGATTCCCTCCGGCTGGTGCTGGTAGGCAGTGTTCCCCCGCACGATCTCGAAGCCATGATGGAGAACGAGATCGACGTGCACCATGAGGCCGAGGCCAAGCCGGTGGCGGCGCTCACCAAGGTGGCCGATTCGCTCCCCGGCATCGGGATCGTGGCCGCGGTGCTAGGCATTGTGGTGACCATGCAGTCGATCAACGGCCCCATCGAGAACATCGGCCATCACGTCGCCTCGGCCCTGGTCGGCACCTTCCTCGGCATCCTGTTGTCCTATGGCTTCGTCGCACCGATGGCCGGCAGCATGGAGCTGCTCAACGCCCAGGAGAGCCGGTTCTATCACTTCTTCAAGGCCAGCGTCGTGGCATTCGCCAAGGG
>JBGPJS010000379.1:0-4338 GCA_041485505.1 Gemmatimonadota bacterium
CCACGTCGTAGAGCGCCACCCAGTGGTTGCCCTGATAATGGATGATGGCGGGCAACGGCATCTGATCGAGGTTGGCGGGAGAGGCCTTCACCGCCCGCGCGGCCAGACCCAGCTCGTCGGCCCCCTGGCAGATGGCCTTGAGACTGGTGCCGTCGAGCGCGGTATGCACCAGCTGGCGGATCCGCGCCAGGCTTACCGCCCGTCCGAAATGGCGGCAGACGATCGCGAGGCTGGCCGCGCCGCAGTCCATCTCATCCACCTGCCAAAGATGAGGGAAGCGGCGAATGCGCCGGCGCTTCTTGACGAAATATCCCTTCTCGTCGGCGAAGGGGGCGCCTTCCTCATCCTCCCCGCGCGGCAGGGCGGTGACATCCTGATCCACCTGCGACTCGCCCACCTTCTCATTGACGCTGGCCTCGGCCGGCAGCATCTCCCGGGCGAAGTCCAGCGGGATCTGCGCGGTGTGGAGGTAGTCGTACTGGGCGATGCGGGCCTCGATCTCCTCCCGGAACGCGGGATAGCGCTCCAGCAGCTCGGCGTAAGTCTCCTGGGTGAGTCGGAGCAAGCGGCAGGGGGTCAGCGCCTCGACCGTGGCGCTCCTGGGCTGGTCCTTGAATACGGAGAACTCGCCGAAGTACTCGCCTTTGCGCAGATAGGCCACATTGCGGCGGCGGCCCTCCACCCCGATGTGCACCCGGCAGCGGCCGTCTTCGATGATGTACAAGGGCCCGGGAGGATCCCCCTCGCGGACGATGGTCTCTCCCTCCCGAGCCGACAGCGGCTCCAGGTCCACCAACAGCGCCTCCAGCGCTTCGGCGGGGAGTTTGGCAAAGGCGGTGAACTGCCGGAAGAAGTTGTGCAGGTGCCGGTGCTTGACCTGCAACTCGAAGTAGTGACTCAGCTCGGGGCGGCGGTGGAGCAGGGTGTCGAAGACGGACTTCTCCAGACGGAGCGCCTCGACATCGGCGCTGGCCCGGACGGTGGCGGTGCGGACCGCCTCCTGGAGCAGCCCCATCTCGCCGAAGGTGTCGCCGGGCCTGAGCGTGGCGAGGGCCACCTCATCGCCGTTTTCGCCCAGCTTCACGATCCGAGCCCGGCCCTCGACCAGAAGGAAGAGCGCGTCGGCCCGGTCCCCCTCGCGGACGATCGTGGCCCCAAAGGGAAAGGAGACGGGGATGAAGCTGTCCACCACGTACTCCCGTACCTCTCGCGGCAGAAAGGTCAGCAGCGGGAGATCGTGGAGGATGTTTTCGAGGGCTTCTTGGTTCAAGGAAAGTTCCGAGTTCTGAGTTCTGAGTTCCGAGTTCCGAGTTCTGAGTTCCGAGTACTGTGTTCTGAGTTTCGAGTCTCCCGTTCCCGGTTCCCCGTTCCCAGTTCCCTTTACCAGCCCAACTCCCACTTCACCCGCTTCTCAACCTCTTCGGTCAGCTCCCGCTTCAGCAGCTGCTCCCCCGCTCGCCGGATCAGCTCGGGATCCTTGGCCGAAGGCATGACCTTGTCCAGCACCCGGAAGAGGGTGTGTTTCCCTTCGAACTCGATCGGGCCCAGCAGCTCGTACGTTTTGGCTCCGATGAACGCTGTCCGATACTGGGCGTCCAGCTCGTCGAGATAGAATCGTTCCTCGTAGACCGAGGTATGCGCGTCGCGAGCCACTTCGTCGAAGCTGAGGCCGTCCTCCCGGACGCACAGCGCGGCCTCCCGGGCCACGGCCGGATCCTCGAACCCCACCGCGCGGCAGTCCACCCGGATCCAGTCCAGATGCCGATGGGCAATCTCCCGGCGTACCGCCTCTCCGGTGATGCAGCCGGCCTTGAAGCGCTGGAACCCGTTCTCGATGAGCGCCAGGCGCTCGGCGGTGGTTCCGGATTCGAGCGATTCGCCCGCGGCGGTGGCGGCGGCCACCCGTTCCGCCAGTTCGCGGGCCAGCTGAATCGCTTCATCGGAACAGATGGCGTCGACCCGGAGTGCCTCATCAAGCTCGTCGCCGGAGGCGGCAAACCGTTTCACCAGCCCAGCCAGCCGCGACTCCCAAAGCTCGCGGAGTACGGTACGCCGGATGTAGTCCATCCATTCGCCGATGGTGACCCCCCGGCGGCTCAGCCACTCCTGGGCGTCATCGCCGCTGATCAGGTCGCGCTGGTAACGGAAATCGGCGGCCGCGGCAGCGATCGCGTCCTCGGGCTCCTCCTCGTCGTTCTCCTCCAGATGGCGGAGGCAGGCCAGCCCTTGGCGGGTCCGGAGCAACAATGCTTTCCACCGCGGCTGGCCTTCCGCGGCGGCGACCACGTCTTCCCATCTGTATATGGCGGCATCCAGGCTGAAAACCGGATGGCCGAAGAGTGCTTTCATCGGTTGGCAATGAAGGCCTGAGCCGGCGCCGGGAGGGCGGTCGGGATCGGCATAGTATCCCGTCCCCCAGGGGGGACCGCAAGTAGAAGAATGAGCCGCAAGCATTTTCAAGGGTGGGGGCTGGGGAACCGGCGGATCGGCCTGGTTCCGGGAGCCAGGCGTGACAGCCGAGAATCAGCGGGCGAGGAGCGGATAGGGCACGGGGACCGGTGCCGGAGCAGCCCGACGCCCTCTCCGGCCGCGGACCGCATTGCCCTTTGGAGACAGATCCTTCAGGCGTGCCTCACCGAGGTTTGACCGCCCGGCCTTCTTCGAGTCGGGCTTGGCGCTCTTGGCGGTCTTCGTGGTCATGGGCTCCTCACGGGTTCGGGACACCGTCCTATGACCTTGATATCGCAGCTGCGGGGCCAAACCCGACACTCGCCCCGGGACCAGGGCCGAGGGCCCTTCAGGGAGGCACCAGGGGGCCCGTAATTTCGTTCTGTCATGGCGAGGCCCCGACTGGTCCCGACCGCGGCGAGGGAAGGGGCTGAAGCAATCTTTCTCGCTTCCCCACACGAAGTGGACGAGATTGCTTCCATGAGAAGGCCTTCCCGTCAAGGCCACCTTGGTGGCTGACGGGTGCCCCCGACCCCTCGCCCTGCTTCCATACGCACTCGGCAATCCCGGCATCGTCGAGCCGGGCGGTGCAGCTTGGGGTCCGACGAGGGGACGCTGCCAGCTTCGGGGCGAGCTCCGGAGCTCGGGCTCAAGCAATCTCTCGCAGTCGTCCGGACTCGGCGGGGTCGGGAGTCCTCCGGTATCCAGCGCCGTTAGGCGACGGCGCTGCCCCGCGCCGGCTGATACGCCGCGCCGGTGATCCACAGGCGGTGCAGCAGCACGGCTAGTTTGCGGGCCACCGCTACCACGGCCCGCCGTTTGCCGCCGGGCCCCCCGCGGGCGGCGAGGCTCAGGCCCCACTGGCGCAGCGCGGTCGGGGGCCCGAAGGGCCCGAGGATGTAGTGGGCGCTCTGCACCAGGAGCCGCCGCAGCCAGGGACAGCCGGTCTTGGTGATGCCCTGGCTGGAGGTATGGGCCCCCGAGTCGTGCTGCCGCCGCCGCAAGCCGAGATAGGCCCCGACCGTGCGGCTGGAGCTGAAGCGCTGGGGCTCGTCCACCGTGAGCACAAAGGCGAGCGCGGTGAGCGCCCCCACCCCGGGCACCTGCTGCAGGCGGGCGCAGACCGGGTAGGTGGTGCGGGCCCACTCCTCCACGAGGCCGTCGTAGCCCCGCACGGTCGCGGTGAGCCCGGCAATCAGGGCCAGCAGCGGCGTCAGGGCCGGCGCCACCGCCGGCGGGAGCGCGGGCGCCACCCGCCCGGCGAAGCTGCTCGCACTGGTGGCGGGGAGCCGCCCGCCCACGGCTTTGACCACGCCGCGGACATGATTGATCAGGAGGGTGCGGGCCCGCACCGCGGCATCGCGGGCCCGGAGGAGGGCCAGGGCACTCTGGGTTTCGGCGCTGCGATGCTGAATCGGGGCTAACAAGCGCGGCTCGACCCGTCCCAAGTCGGCCAGGGTATGGGCATCCCGGCGGTCGTGCTTGACCGGCGCCGCGCTGATCAGCTGCACCCGGCGCGGATTGGCCACCAGCGCCTCGTGTCCCAGCCGCTGCAGTAACCGACTGACCCAGGGGGAGTGGGTGCCGACTTCGAGCACCACCCGGGCGCGGGGTGTCGGAGGGCCCCACTGCGCCTGGAAGGCGGCCGGGGTGGTGGCTACCTGGCCCTCGGCTACCACGCGGCCCGCCCGGTCGAGCGTGCAATAACAGCTCCAGCGGTCTCCCAAATCGACCCCCGTGGTCCGGGCAGGAGCGGAACGAATAGATTTCCCCATAGGCGCTGTCTCCGTGTCGTGGGCTTCGAGCCCGTTCACAGTTCCTGAGGATGCCTTCCAGCATACCTCGTCGCCGGAGGCAGCGCCTTCTCATCCTAAGCTTCGGGCCCGGCGC
>JBGPJS010000380.1:0-4329 GCA_041485505.1 Gemmatimonadota bacterium
GGCGAGCGCCAGCAGCGGCCCCTCGTGCTCCGGCCGGCAGCTCACCACCGCGCGGGCGCCATCTTCACCGAACAGCACCGCGTCGTTGGCGATTCGGGGGGCATAGTGATTGAGATCGATCTGGGCGCCGTACCCGTTGGTCGCGTAAGGCCCGCCCATCGCCGCTTCGGCGAGCGCGACCGCGAGCCCGCCGGTCGAGCAGTCGTGGGCGGAACCGAGAAGTCTCGACCTCGCCGCGGCAACCAGAAGCTTCTGCAGCGCCCGTTCCGCCTCGAGATCGACCTGGGCCGGGGCGCCGCCGACGAATCCCAGAACATCGGCCCAGTAGGCCGAGCCGCCGAGGCAGCCCCGGGTGGCACCGAGGACGAGGACCCGATCGCCGGAAGCCTGAAAATGACTCGGCACCCGGAGCTCCAGCCGTTCCAGCAGTCCAACCATGCCGACGGTTGGGGTGGGGTCGATCGCCCCGGTCGGGCTTTCATTGTAGAACGAGACGTTGCCGCCCGTCACCGGTGTCTCGAAGGCGCGACAGGCATCTCCAATTCCGCGACAGGCTTCCTGGAACTGGAAGAACACCTCGGGCCGCTCCGGGTTCCCGAAGTTGAGGCAGTCGGTGATGCCGAGGGGCACCGCACCGGTGCAGGCGATATTGCGCGCGGCCTCCGCGACGGTCGCCTTGCCCCCTTCGTAAGGGTCCAGCGCCAGGAGCCGAGCGTTGCAATCCACGGTGACAGCGAGGCCGAAGTCCTCGCCGTCGACCCGAAGGACGCCGGCGTCCCCACCGGGTCCGAGCAGCGTCCCCCCCTGCACGGTGGAGTCATACTGCTCGAAGACCCAGCGTTTGCTCGCGATACTCGGGGTGTCGAGCAGCTTCTCCAGCGCCGCTCGCAAATCGACCTTCGAGCTGCCGGCCGGCCGGCCGGCCCGCCGGCCCGCCATTTCCGGAGCCTCCCGCGCCTCCGGATGGTAGATCGGGCAGTCATCCACCAATCGCTGCCCCGGTATCTCGGCGACCACCAGCCCGTCATGCCTGACCCGGAACATCCCGTCGTCGGTTACCCGGCCCACGATGGTCCCGGTGAGTTCCCACTTTTCGCACACCGCCTGAATCGCCTTCACCCGCCCCGGCTCGGCCACCACCAGCATCCGCTCCTGCGACTCCGAGAGCATGATTTCGTACGGCGTCATCCCGGCCTCGCGGACCGGCACCTTGTCGGTTTCGACCTCGACCCCGACCCCGCCCCGCGCGGCCATCTCGGCGGAGGAGCTGGTGAGCCCCGCCGCGCCCATGTCCTGGATCGCTACGATGAGACCCGAGGAGATCAGCTCCAGGGTCGCCTCGAGCAGGAGCTTCTCGGTGAACGGATCGCCCACCTGCACCTGGGGTCGGCGGGCCTCGCTCTTCTCGGAGAGATCCTCGGACGCGAAGCTGGCGCCGTGGATGCCGTCCCGTCCGGTCCGGGCGCCCACTGCCATGAGGAGGTTGCCCACCCCGTGCGCGCTGGCGCGGATGAGGTCTTTCTCCTTGAGCAGGCCGACGCACATCGCGTTGACCAGCGGGTTGCCGCTGTAGCCGGGGGCAAAGTCCACCTCGCCACCGAGGGTGGGTACCCCGACGCAGTTGCCGTAGTCGCCGACGCCTTTGACGACGCCGGCGAAGAGATAGCGATTGCGCGGGGTGTCGAGCGGGCCGAAGCGCAGGCTGTTGAGTACCGCGACCGGGCGGGCGCCCATGGTGAACACATCGCGCAGGATGCCGCCTACCCCGGTGGCCG
Source organism: Gemmatimonadota bacterium (assembly GCA_041485505.1). Classification (GTDB taxonomy): domain Bacteria; phylum Gemmatimonadota; class Gemmatimonadetes; order Gemmatimonadales; family GWC2-71-9; genus JBDUEA01. Next base: position 1,776 of record JBGPJS010000380.1, read on the forward strand.
CGCCCTGATACGGTTCGACCGCCGAGGGATGATTGTGCGACTCGATCTTGAAGGCGACCGCCCAGCCGTTGGGCAGCCGGAGCACCCCGGCATTCTCGCCCGGGCCCTGGATCACCTGAGGGCCGGCGGTGGGAAAGGTCCGGAGGATCGGCTTGGAGTGCTTGTAGGAGCAGTGCTCCGACCAGAGCGCGGAGAAGACGCCCAGCTCGGTGAGGGTCGGATTGCGGCCCAGGATCTCCTGGATGCGCTCGTACTCGGCCTGATTCAGGTTGTGCTCGCGCACCAGGTCGAACGTCACCGGCGGTTCGCCGGGGAAGGGGTGGGCCCGGGAGGCGGCCTGGCTCGGAGGAGCGCTGGTCACCGCTTCCCGCCCCGGAGCGTCGCCATCACATCGCCCAGCACTCGCCGCATCACCCCGTGGTCCTCATGGGCGACCACCGCGTCGATTTCTTCGGCGTCGAGCCAGAGGCCATGGCATTCGGGACAACGATCGATCTGCACCGCATGAAATTCCTCGGTCTGGAGCCGCCCGCCGCACTTGGGGCACCGCATATAATGGCTCTTCCGCTCGGCCGATTGCTCGGCGGCCTCCAGCGCCGCCTTGCGCTTCTGGATGAGCTCCGCGTCCTGCTTGGCGAAGTACTCCTCCTCATTGCGGCTGGGTTTTTCCTGGGTCATGGTCATCGTGGGCTATGGGCTATGGGCTATGTGCTATGGGCTGTGGGCTATCGGCTATGCGCTATTCTGATTGATCGATACCAACATACCCATAGCTCATAGCTCATAGCCCTCTACGGTTTGGTATACTCCGGTTTCCGGTCCCCCGGCGACGACGAGGTGCCTTCGTAGCCGTGATTCTTGGACCGCACCACGGCGTCCACCACCTGGCCCTTCTCCAGGATCACAAGGTCCCAGGTACCGCAGCGCGGCATGCAGTCGTTCTTGAAGTACATGTAGCTGTACTCGCCACGGGTACGAGTGGTCAGGGGGTCGCCCCAGGCGGCCTTGACTTCATCGGCCGTCATCCCGGGCTTGATCGACTTCACCTCCTGCGCGGCGAGCGACTGAGCCGCCAGGCCCAGGGCAAACGTCGTCACCGCCCACCCGAACAAGCGCGAAAGCGCGAAAGAGCGAAAGCGCGAAAACATGATAGGTCCCCTCCGATGATGAACTCCCAAAAGTCCCCAACCATGAGTATGGGGTGGGGCGGCTTCGCGTTTTCGCCCTTTTCGCGTTTTCGCGATTCAAACCGACGCACCGCCTTTCGCCGGGATCTTCCACCCCAGCATCGACGTGAAGAATCCCAGCCCGTCGGTGTTTCCCACGGCGGCATCCGAGGCCCGGTCCGGGTGCGGCATCAGCCCCACGATGTTCCCCGCCGCGTTGCAGATCCCCGCGATGTCGTTGGCCGAGCCGTTGGGATTGTCGTCGCCCGCGGCGGGGGTGCCAACGGGAGAGACGTACCGTACCACGACCCGCCCTTCGGCCTCGATCTCCCGCAGCGTGTCCGGCAGAGCCAGGAACCGCCCATCGCCGTGGGCCACCGGCATCCGCAGCAGCTTACCCCGCTGGTATCCGTTGGTGAACGCGGTATCGGCGCGCTCGACCCTAATGTGAACCGGGCGCGAGACAAAGCTCAGCCGTGCGTTGCGCACCAGTGCTCCCGGCAGGAGCCCCGCCTCGCAGAGGATCTGGAACCCGTTGCAGATGCCCAGCACGGGGCCGCCGTCCGCCGCGAAGCGCTGCACCGCGGGCATGATCGGGCTGAACCGGGCGATGGCGCCTGAGCGCAGATAGTCCCCATAGCTGAATCCGCCCGGGAGGAGGACGAATTCCGCATCCTTCAAATCGGTATCGCGGTGCCAGACGAAAAATGGATCGCCACCCGCCAAGGCCGCCGATCGCAGGGTATCGAAATCGCAGTTGCTGCCGGGGAATCGCACCACCGCCACGCGGAGCATCAGCCTTCCACCTCGAGGACATAGTCCTCGGTCACGGGATTGGCGAGCAACTTGTCGCACATCTGGCGGACCCGGGTCTCGGCTTCCTTGGGGGAGCCGGCGTTTACCTGGAGCTCGATCGCTTTGCCGATCCGCACGTTGGCCGCCTCACTGAAGCCCAGGGCGGCAAGCGCATGTTCGACGGCCTGGCCTTGGGGATCCAGCAGCCCTGCCCGCGGCACCACCCGAACGTGAACCCGGTAGCTCATCACTCATTCTCCTTGGTGCGGTCATCGCTCACCGCCCGCCTGGGTGCGGTGTAGCGCGGCACGCCCGACGCCATTCGATCCATCGTGGCTTCGCCCCGAACCGGGGCCCAGTCCATCCGGTCGCTCCGGGCGATCAGCAGCGCGCGGACGATCCCGAACGACAGGTAGGCGAGGCCGAGCGGGAAGAAGACGTAACTCGGCCAGGCCAGACCGCAGACCAGGATCACCACGTGGAGCGCGAGCCCGAGAAATCCCTTCACGGTCCGGAACCCGATCGGCGGAAACTTCGGATACTTGACCGTGCTCACCATGAGCAGGGAAAGCGCCACCAACAGCACCACCAAC
>JBGPJS010000381.1:0-4314 GCA_041485505.1 Gemmatimonadota bacterium
ACCCCGACCGGGGGCAGCGCCCTTCCGGCCGTCGTGACCCAGGCGAACGGTGGTTACTCGGTGGCCAACGTGGCGGTGGGCGCCAATGGAACCGGGACCATCGCGGTTGCCGGGCTCACGGCCAACTGCACCCAGCCAGCGCCCGCTCCCTATTCGGGGTTGACGGTGGGCGGCACCTTGACCGTGAACCTCAGCATCACCTGCGCCGGGCTTCAGGTGGTTTCCACCCAGCCGGCGGGCGGTGCCACCACCGCGGAAACCGGTGGCCTGGTGAAGGCGGTGTTCAGCGCGGCGATTGATACGACCACCATCACCGCCAGCAGCTTCACGCTCCGCACCGGCGGCGTGGTGCTGGCTCGCACCGTCGGATTCGGCGGCGCTCCCAACAGCTTCAGCTCGGCGGCGCCGCTGCTACCCGGTACCGCCTATCAGGGCGATTTGACGACCGCCGTCACCGATGCGCTCGGTACCGCCCTGGGTGCGCCCTTCCAGTGGAGCTTCACCACCCGCAGCATGCAGGCCGTAGCGGTGGACCAGGCTGGCACTGTTGGCGAGTTCGGGTCGATCGCGATTGAAGCCGGCGGCCGGCTGCACGTGACCTATTACGACCACACCAACGGCAATCTCAAGTACGCCAGCTGCGATGCCTCGGTGGCCGGTAACTGTACCTCCGGCGCGAACTGGCAGAGGGCAACGGTCGATTCCGTCGGCGACATTGGGCGCTTCTCCAGCTCGGTCATCGTGGAGGCGAGTGGCCGCGTGGACGTGAGCTACTATAACAACACGCTGGGCGACTTGAAGTACGCCACCTGCCCGGCCAACTGCGCGGTGTCGAGCCATTGGACCCTGACCACGGTGGACGCGCCGGGCGACGTCGGTCTCACCAGTTCCCTGGTGAAGCGGGGCAACGGGCCACTGCAGATCGCCTATTTCGATCTTCTGGGCGGCAACCTGAAGTACGCCACCTGTTCTCCTGGTGCCGGCAATGGCGAGTGCACCCAGGCCGGGAGCTGGACCACGATCACCATCGATACCGGCGGAAGCTCCAACGTCGGCGCCACTCCGTCCATGGCGGAAGATGCCACGGGCCGGCTGCATGTGAGCTACGCCAACCTGACGACCAGTGACCTGCGCTACGCGACCTGTAGCGCCGGATGCGGCACCGCCAGCAACTGGAGCATCGTCACCGTAGACGCCGCGCTCAACGTGGCACAGAACATCACCTCGTTGGCGCTTGACAGCGCCGGGAGGGTCCACGTCGTCTACGATGACGCGAGCAACACTGACCTCAAGTACGCCACCTGCGCGACCAACTGCAGCTCCGCCGCGAACTGGCAGAAGGGGACGGTCGACGCCAGCCCCAACGTGGGACGCTCCGCCTCGCTGGTACTGGACCCCAATGGGCGGATCCACGTCATGTACAGCGATATCACCAACGGGGCGCTCAAGTACGCGACCTGTGTGTCCACTTGTGCCACCACCGCCAACTGGCAGTCGGTCGACGTGGACATCAGCGGCAACGTGGGGAACTCCACCTCTACCGCGATTGACGCCAGCGGCCGACTCCATGTCATCTACTTCGATATCGGCAATGGCGACTTGAAATACAGCGAGTGACGTTGGAGCCACAGCGCGTCAGCCGAAGCCCCCTCTCCACTCGGTGGAGAGGGGGCTTTCTCTAGGGTCCCGGTCAGCGGAAGCTTGGGTGGAGCGCGGGAGGAGGAGAGGTCAGGGCGCCGTCCACCCGTTGTTGCCCGGATTCGCATCCGGAAACTGTCCATCCGGATTCACGGTCGCCTTCTTGATTGGTTTCGGCACCGTCATTTGCGCCACGTACTTGTCTCCCTTGTACCAGATCTCGACCGGGTAGGTGAACAGCTGGGTGGACCCATCATCAAGGGTCACCTGAAGCTCTACCGGCATTACCTGCCCGCCGAGGTTGCGCAGGACGACCTGAGCGGTGGTGCCGCCATCGGCATTGGTTCTCTGTTTGACCGACTCCACCGACTGATCGAGCGCCGACGTAGTAAGAAACCAGCCTCGCCAAAACCAGTCGAGGTCACGCCCGGAAAGGTCGTCCATGGTGCGGAAGAAATCGGCCGGTTTTGGATGCTTGAAGATCCAGCGCCGGGTGTACTCCCGGAACGCCGCATCGAACACATCGGCCCCCAGCACCTTGTTGCGGAGCAGGTACAACCCCATCGCGGGCTTGATGTACGCCAGGGCACCCAGGTTGGTCTCATTGCGGTAGCGGTTGGCGTAGGTCATGATCGGCTGGGCGGTGGGCTGCTGGTCGTTCTGCAGCACAAACCCGGCCTCACCGGCGCGGCGGCGGCTGTCGTCCTTGTGGAAGTAGTTCTCTTCGGAGAAGATGTTGATGAAGGTGTTGAACCCTTCATCCATCCAGGCGTAGCGCCTCTCGTCGGAGCCGACCATCATCGGGTACCACATGTGGCCGATCTCGTGGGTCACCACGCCGTAGAGGTCTTCCTTCCCGCCGCCGTGCGCCTCCATAGCCACCATCGGATATTCCATTCCCGAGACCAGGCCCTCGACCGCCGAGATCTGGGGATACTGGTAGGGGAACCAGCGGGTGGAGTATTCCATGATGGAGTAGCGGCTCATGTCCGCCGCGTCCTTCCAGACCTCAGCCGCGCTGGGACGGTAGTAGGCGTTGGCAAGAATGGCGTTCCAGCCCGAGGCATCCCAGAGGTATTCGGGGGAGGCCGCCCAGGCCACATCGCGGACATTCTGGGCCTTGAATTTCCAGGTGAGCATCCCGTCCCGCTTGGGACGAGCGGCTCCTGAAGTGAGTTCTTCGGCGGTGACGATGTGGCTGATCGAGTCGGACTTGACCGCCGCCGCCAGCCGGGCCCGCTCCGTCGCGGTATAGACCTCGAGCGGATTCTGCACCGTCCCTGATCCGGCCACGATGTAGCCGGCTGGGAGGGTCACCTCATAGTCGATGTCACCGTACTCGAGATAGAACTCGCCCTGGCCCAGGTATTGGAGCGTGTTCCAGCCGTTGACGTCGTCATACACTGCCATGCGGGGATACCACTGGGCCAGTTCGTAGAGGGCACCATCCCGGCCCATCCGGTCGGCGCCGTGCTCCGGGATGTTGAAGTGGTAGGCGAGGTCGATGATCGTGGTCTTGCCCGGCGCTAGCGGGTACCCCAGCTCCACTTCCATCATGGTGTCGTCGACCCGGGTCTTGAGCGGGGTGGGACGGATCGTAAGGATGCCGCGTCCCGGCTGTCCCTTGACCCGGATTCCCGCCGGCTGCGACTGGGTGATCGACTCGATCTCGAATCCGCCCTTGAAGCCGGACGCGCCGAACCGGCTATTCTGCGCGTTCAGCAACGAACCCACGCTGCCCGGGCGGAAGAGGTTCTGGTCCAGCTGCATCCACAGATGAGTCAGAGTGTCCGGCGAGTTGTTGGCGTAGCGGATCTGCACGGTCCCGCTGAGGGACCGCGCTGTCGTGTCGAGGGTGGCCTTGATGCTGTAGTCGACTCGCTGCTGCCAATAGCCGGCTCCCGGTGAACCGTCGGCGCGGCGGAGGTCGTTGGCCGGCGGCAGGCTCAGCGGGCTGAAGATCCCGTCGTCCTGAACCGGGGCCGAGAGGGTGCGGACCTGCGGCGGGGGCGCCGCCGGACGGCTGGGTGGTGGTGGAGTGGGTGGAGTCGGAGGCTGCTGAGCCGAGAGGGGGGCCGCGAGTGTGAGAGCCAGAATCAGGGCGCGCATGGACTTTCCTGTGGGAGTAAACGCAGGGCGGGGTCGCTGGCCGCCCGAGTTTGCGAGGCCGGAATCTAATGCCTTCCGACGGGGCGGGCATCGCCCCGCGAAAGGCCTCGATCGCCGCCGCGCTCACCCCGCCGGCTTGAGCAGGGCCATGAACGGAGGATAGGTCTGGAGCGACTCGAACTCCGGCACCCGGTGTAACGCCCAATAGTCGCCATACCCGGCGCGGACCGCCGCCTGGATCAGCGCTACCGCCCGGTCTGGGTCATGCTCCAACGCCGCGATCCGCGCCTGCCACATCAGTGGTCGGCCGAAGCTGTACCGGTAGGGCCGGGAATCGAGGGCGCTCGCCGCTGAGCGGGCCGCAAGGGTATCCCCCATCCGGGCCGCGGTCACACCCAGATATCCCTGCCCATCCGGGTTGGTCGGATCGGCGGCGTCGACCACTCTGGCAAGCGCCGATGCCTCCGCCCACTGTTCCGCCTGACACAGAAGCGAGAGAAACAACGCGCGCTCCGTCGCACTGGTATCGGGGTGTCCCTCGGCCCGGAGCGAGGCGAGCGCGCTGAT
>JBGPJS010000382.1:0-4298 GCA_041485505.1 Gemmatimonadota bacterium
ATGGGCGTAGAGGCTGGGACCCAGGTAGACCGATCGATCGAGGATGCGCATGGGAGTCATTGAGCCTTAGCCGTTAGCCAGTGGCCGTTAGCCATTAGCTGTTAGCCGTCTGCGCACTTCCCTGACCATGCTAGTGCGTCAACCGGAGACAGGGAGTGAACCGAGGAAATAGGAGGCTAGCCTAGCTTACTGCCCGGACCCAGAGTCGGCTAGATGGGGTGGGAGCGGCCCCCTGGCGGGTGGCTAACGGCCAATGGCTAATAGCTAACAGCGGCTGTCCCCCTAGCCCTTGCCGGTGGCAACCGAGCCGGCCGACGCTTCCCGGGTATGCAGGTTGTAGGTGGCGCCCTGGATGAGGATGTGCAGCTTGACGCCGAGGAGGCAGACGGGGTCATTCCTATGGGCCAGGTCCATCGAGCTGAACTCGATGTCCGAGGCATCGACCACGGTGACGGCACCGCTGCCCACGACTTCGAGACCGTTATCCGGTGCGATGAACGCGGCGGTGTCCTCGTCCAGTCCCAGGCCGATCGCGAACGGGTTGTAGGCCAGGGCCGTCAGCAGCCGCCCCAGCCGGTCGCGTTGCCGGAAGTGCTGGTCGATGACAACCCGGTTGGTGAGCCCGAGCCCGGGTGAGAGGGTGACGCTGCCCGCCCGCGGCGAGGCGCCCTCGTCTCCGTTGGCGATCATGTGTTCCGAGAGGAAGGCCGCCCCGGCCGACGTCCCCGCGACGGGCACCCCACGCGCGTTCAGCAGCCGGAGCGCCTTGGCCACCGGAGTTCCACCGAGATGGGTCGCCAGTCGGAGCTGGTTGCCGCCGGTGAGGAAAACGCCGGTGGCGGACTCGAGCTGGTCCAGCCACTCCTCCCGCTCGCAGTCCGAGCGCTCCTCGAAGGGAATGGCCTCGGCCCACTGCACCCCCAGCTCGCGGAAGATCCCCTCGTAGCGGCTGCCGGTGTCGGCCGCGAGCGAGGCGGTGGGAATAATCACGATTCGAGCCTTACGCCCGCCGGCCAACTTGGCGAACCGCCTCAGGATGGCCGGATCGTGGATCTTCTCCTCGGCGCCGCCCACCGGGATGATATATCCCCTGGTTTCTCCTTCCTGCACGTGTGATGGGCTCATCGGGCGGCTCCCTCGAAGGCCCCGAACACCACCGCGTTGCCGTCCATCACGTGCCAGCGTCCGCGAGCCATCACGTCGGAAATTCTCCCTTCAGTGTCGAGGATGACCAGGTCGGCATCGGCACCCACCGCGATCCGGCCTTTCCCCGCCAGCTTGAGCAGCGAGGCCGGGTTGGCGGTGAACGCAGGCAGGACCCGTTCCAGCGACTGTCCCATCGTCAAGAGTTCCTGCAGGGTCCGCGCCAGTGCACCGGGCTGCCCCACAAGCATATGCGCCACCCGCCCCTCCGCATTGAAGGCGGGTAGGCAGCCGCCACCGTCGGAGCTCACGGTGATGCGCTCGGGTGGCAACCCGGCGTCGAGGTACTGCCCCAGTGCCTCCGCCGCCGTCCAGGCATCCTCTCCTTCTCCCACGGGAAAGGCGGTGAGATCGATGGTGCAGCCCCGGTGGGTCAGTGCGCAGGCCTCGTCGAAGAGCGCCTTCCGGCGATTCACGTGGGTCGGGTTGAAGACCCGAGCCGGGATCTCACTTTGGTCCAGGGCCCTCCGCACCAGGTCGAGACCGCGGGGCCCGTCGCCCAGATGCAAATGGACGATCCCCGCCTTGCCCGTCAGCAGTCCGCCCAGGTGCGCTTCGGCCGCGAGGCGGAGCAGCTCATCGAGTGTGGGTTGGCTCGAGCGGTGGTCGCTGAGGGCCACCTCGCCGACCCCGATGACCCGATCGAGGTGGACGATGTCGCTCTGCACGCTGCCGGTCACCGTCACTGGCGGGAGATGATAACCACCGGTGTGACACCAGGCCGAGAGTCCCTCGGCCTCGAGTCCGCGCGCCGTCGCAACCAACGAGCCGGTGTCGCGGGTGACATCGTCGGTGCCCAGAACGCCGATGACTGTCGTGATGCCGCCGAGGGTGAAGCGGGTGAGCGGGACCGGCGGCACCCGGGTCTCGGGTCCCGCCTCGCCGCCACCACCGGTCAGGTGGACGTGACCATCAACCAGACCCGGGATCAGCCGGCGACCGCCGAGATCGCGTTCCCGCAGGCCGAGGGCGGCATCCAGTGCGGGGACGTTGTCTCCCAGCCAGACGATCTGCCCCGCGGCGACGAGAAGGTGCTTCTGGCCCAGTGGCTCCGGGGCGTAGAGCTCCGCGTTGAGTAGCAGTTCCATGGGTCGCGGAAAAGTAAAGCGGGCACTAGCTATGGGCTATGGGCTATGGGCTGTGGGCTGTGAGCTGTGGGCTAAGGGCTAAGGGCTAAGGGCTAAGATCATGGGTTGGATTCGGCATTCGTTTAGCCAAGCGCCCGATCAACCGGAAGAGCATGCGCTGAAGCGCCTCGGATTGTGCAATCAGCGCCTCAGTCACTTCGGCGGGGAGCAGCCCCGTATCCTGGGCGAGTCGAAGGTGGCTCTCCAGTTCGGTTGCGGAGCCCCGCGCGTAACGGAGAAACCGTGCCATTTCGCGATCACCCAAGCGCCCACACCCTTCCGCGATGTTGGCCGATACGGAGCCAGCGGCTCTCCGCATCTGGGTCTTGAGACCATACTCCTCAGGCTTCGGCAACGTCCGAGTCGCGCGGTAAATCTCCACCGCGAGGATGTGAGCGCGGTGCCACGCGTCGAGTCGTTTGAAATCACCCATCGGTCCCGTGCCGTGCTGAAGGACCGATCAACCTAGCCTGCGTAGGAGCTCAGCCTCGTGCCATTCCAACGCAGGCCGTACCATTTTGCCGCGCACGCGAAGCGCATAGCCCATAGCTCACAGCTCATAGCCCACTGCCCTCAAGGCAACGAATCCCGGAGCGGCTGCAACAGCGGTGCGATTACGGCCGAATCGATCCGGGCGTCGGACCCGAAACGCTCGGCCCAGCTCAGCCGCTGCCTCGCGGCATCGATGGCTCCCGCGCCGGCGAGGGCCTGCCCTTGCAGCGAAGCGAGGTAGACCACAATCGAACCGGGGTTGGCCGTGTTAGACCGGCGCACCGGGCTGCGGTCCTGGGGGCTCACCGTCGGTCCTGAGAAGGATGAGCCGGTCAGCTGGTCAAGGATCGCGCTCACCATCGCGGTGTCCATCTGGGTGACCTCTCCCTCACCGATGATCCGCACGAACGGACCCTCGATCCGGTAGCGACCCAGTGTGGCCGGGGCGACGAACGACCCCGTGGTCAACGCGACGGTGAGCGGGCGCGTCAGGCTCCCCTGGGCCACGAGATCCCGCCAGCGCCCGAAGACAGTGGAGGAAAGTGTGATGAGGGTTCCGGCGCTGTCTTCGTGGGGCTGGAACCCATCGAGACTGTCGGCCGGGATCGGCATCGGCAGTCCGTAGCGCTCGACCACGTGGCGGACGTACCAGGGCAGGTTGAGGAGCGGGAGGTTCACCACCGCGACGTCTCGGCGCAGCAACGCGGCCTCCTGTAACGCCACTGCAGGATAGGTATCGAGATCGCCGGCCGTCAGCAGGATCGCATCGCGGGGCAGGGAACCGAGCACCCAGCGGTTGAACGCGATGTACGAGGGAGAAAAGAAGCTGGTCTCCAGCAGCCGGTGCAGGGTCCGCCTTTCCAGGTCTTCCGACTTCCGGTGAAGGGTCTCGGTCCAGAGCCAGAGCCAGGCGTTCCCGTCGTCCGGGTTGCACTGGATGGCCCGATTGAGATGAAACCAGGTGGAGTCGGCGTTGGCTCTTTCATAGCCGCTGTATGCGACATTATAAACCCCGGCGACCACGTTGTGCGCGAAGCTGCTACAAGGGGCCAGGACGAGCGCCTCGCGCGCGGCCTTGAGCGACTCCTCCATTTTGCCGAGGCGGCGAGCGGTCTCCGCGTACCAGATGAGTGGCTCCACGTTCCCGGGATTGCCCCGCGCCACCGCTTCGAACCGCGGCAGCGCCTCTGCGAGTTGGTTCCTGGAGTAGAGACCCATCGCCTGGGCAAAGGCGGTCGAGTCGGCCTGGCGTTGCGCCGCGGCCGGTGCGGTGCCAAGAAGACCAACCGCGATGGTCAGACCGAGTGGGTAGATCGCTTTCATTGACAAGTTTCCTTCTCGATTCTGAGTCTTTCAACACGGAGGCACTGAGAACGTTGAAGCAGTGCTAACTCCCGCGCAGGTGCCCGAACCCTGAATCGTCGCCCAGCATCTGCTCATCCAGCCACCGGTCGATGACGCTCCGCCGGAAGCGCC
>JBGPJS010000383.1:0-4293 GCA_041485505.1 Gemmatimonadota bacterium
CGGACGGGCGGCGGCTGGCGGCCACATCCCCCGAGCGCGCGTTACGCCGGTTCGACCAGGCAGACAGCGTCGGTGTAGGGAGCGAGCCCGGTCTGCAGGCGAGGCTCGCGTCCATCAGGCTCACCCTCGTCGCGGTTGAAGAACCTGCCGCGCTCGATTCGGCTGCCGACCGGCTCGAGACTCTGAGCCGTTTGGGAGGGCCTATCTCGGCTGCGGCATACCAACTGAACCTTAGCGTGCGCGGAGTGCGGGCCGCTACGGACTCCGCTGCTCCGGACATCGCCCAAGGTGATCTGCGACTCTTCCTCGCCGCGGAAACCGCCCGCGACACCCTTGAGGCGCCCCACCTCGCCGCATCGCTGTTCGACCGGCTGGTCCGGGAGTGGCCGGCCTCGCCGTACGCGCCGAAGGCGCTCCTCGCGACCGGCCAGCTGCACCCCGAATCAGCGGAGTCGCTCTGGTCCGAGCTTCAGACCCGCTACCCCGACAGTCCCTATCTGGCGGTCATCCGGGGAGAGAATCCGCCCCGCTACGGCCAGCTGGAAGACTCCCTGCGGGTGTTCGCCGCCAGTAACCGCTTCGAACCCCTGCGCCCCGACCGGAACCGACCCAACCCCAAACCTGGCGCCGCTACCCGCGAGCCGGCCATCAACTAGTGGTCGCCGGCTCCCTGGCCCGCGAAGTGTTCGGCTGCCAATTCAGCAACCCGGTTCTCCTGGCCGCCGGCACGGCGGGTTTCGGCCGGGAGGTGGATGGCGTCATTGACCTCGACCGCCTGGGCGGGATCGTCACCAAAGCGGTCTCGCCGGAACCGCGGCATGGCAATCCGCCTCCCCGGGTCGCGGAGTTCACCGGCGGCATGTTGAATTCCGTCGGCTTGGCCAATCCAGGGCTGGAGCAGGTGAAGACCCGGGAGTTGCCCTGGCTGGTCTCTCGGGTTCGGGGGACCAGGGTGCTGGTCAACGTCGTGGGGAGCCAGGTTGAGGACTACGTCGCGGTGGTGGAAGGGTTGGAATCACTTCCCGGGATCTCGGCGTTGGAACTCAATCTCTCCTGTCCCAATAGCCACGCGGGTGGTTTGGAGTTCGGCGCCGATCCAGCCAGCGTGCAAGAGGTGGTCTCGAAGTGTCGCCGGGCAACTCGGCGGCCGTTGATTGCCAAGCTCTCTCCGGCCCTCCCGGATATCGCTGGCATGGCGGTCGCCGCCCGGGATGCCGGAGCGGACGGTGTGTCCCTGGTCAACACGATGCCGGGCTACCTAGCGGACCGGTCCGGCTGCCCTCGGCTGGGCAATGGCGTTGGCGGGGTCAGTGGCCCGGCTCTCCTCCCGATCGGCGTTCTGGCCACTCGGAGAGTGATGGAGCGAACCGGCGGCTTCCCGGTCGTCGGGACCGGCGGGATTCGCACCGCTGACGATGCGCGACAGTACCTCCGCGCCGGTGCCGTGCTGGTGGCGGTGGGTACCGCCGCCTTGGCGGATCCGCGGGTGCCCGAGCGAATCGTGAGGGATCTCGAGGTCTACGGTGCCTGAGATTGTCATCGCGCTGGATCTGCCCTCGGGGGCGGAGGCGCTCCGGCTGCTGGACCGGGTGCCGGAGGCTACTTGGGTGAAGGTCGGCCCGATCTTGATGACCCGTGAAGGCCCGGCGTTCATACGCGAACTGGTGGGCCGCCAGCTCCAAGTGTTCCTGGATCTCAAGTGGCACGACATCCCGAACACGGTGGCGGGGGCCGTGGAGGCGGCGCGGGAGCTGGCGGTCGTGATGGCCACAGTGCACACCCTCGGCGGGGAAAAGATGCTGAGCGCTGCGGTTTCGGCCGGCGGTTTCGGCCTGGCACTGGTCGGGGTCACCGTTCTCACCTCACATGATGCGGCCGGCTACGGAGCGGCCGTGGGGCGCGCACCGGTGGATCTGGCGGCCGAGGTGGAGCGACAGGCTGAGATCGCGATCCGGGCCGGGCTTCGGGGACTGGTCTGCTCTTCGGGGGAGGCGGGCCGAATCCGCCGCCGGTTGGGCCCGGATCCCTGGATCGTCGTGCCCGGCATCCGGCGATCTGTCGATTCGGCGGGCGACCAGACTCGAATCGCGACGCCCGAGCAGGCAGTACGCGAAGGCGCGACCCATCTGGTCGTGGGGCGGCCGGTTCTGAATGCTAGCGATCCCGCTGCGGTCTTCCGCGAATTCCGCGCGGCGGCTGCATGAAAGCGCCGCTTGTGGTTGCCCTCTTGGCGCTCGCGGGGCACGATGGGCTGGCCCAGGGAGTGCCGACCCGCGTGGCGGAGGAGGCACGGCACGCCTGGCTGGAGCACGCGGTGGATCGGCTCTTGGCCTCGAGTTCTCAAGTCCTGATCCAGTTGCCAGGGACCGATCCCTCCGCGCCAGTGAGTCGGTCCCAGGCGGCGGCGCTCCTCCAGGACTACCTGGGACGCTTCGAGGAAGTGGCGGTTGAGGTTCGGACAACCCGGGAAGGTGAACGCGGTACCCTTTATGTGGAGTTGGGGCGTCGGTACCGGGTGCCCGGCACCCAGGAAGTCCGGAACCAGACCCTGTTTCTGAGCTACCAGCACATGGGGGGGGCATGGGTCCTGACGGAGCTGCGGATCTCGGGCTAGGGAGCGGTGGCCAACCCACTACCGGTAGGGGTAGTGGGCAACTCATGGCCGGCTACGCGTTTCCCTTGCGGGGTCGAGTTGCCTCCAGTATACTTCTAAGCTAATCCAAAACCGTCCCGGAGAATCGCGTGAAGGTTCGTTCCAGTGTCAAGCCGATTTGCGAACACTGCAAGGTAGTGAAGCGGCAGGGCGTTGTCCGGATTATCTGCAAGCGCAACCCCAAGCATAAACAGCGGCAGGGCTAGTCATGGCGCGTATCGCTGGAGTGGATCTGCCGCGCGAGAAGCGCGTGGAGATCGCCCTCACCTACATTTTCGGTATCGGCCGACCCACCAGCAATCGGATCCTTGAAGAGACCGGCGTCAGCCCGGACGCACGGGTGCGCGACCTGTCGGACTCCGAGGTCGCCCGGCTCCGGCAGATCATCGAGCGCTCGGTAAAAGTCGAGGGGGCGCTCCGCACCGAAGTCGCCATGAACATCAAGCGGCTCATGGACATCGGCAGCTACCGCGGGATTCGTCACCGCCGGGGCCTGCCGGTCCGGGGGCAGCGCACTCATACCAACGCGCGCACCAAGAAGGGTCCGCGGCGCGCCATTGCCGGCAAGAAAAAGGTAACCAAGAAGTAAGATGACCACTCCTCCCGTCAAAGCACCCGGCGCCAAGCGCTCCAAGAAGGTCGTCGAATCCGAGGGTGTGGCTCACATCTCGGCGACATTCAACAACCTGCTGATCACCATCACCGACCTGCGGGGGAACACCCTCGCGTGGGGGTCGGCCGGCAAGGCGGGCTTCAAGGGCTCCAAGAAGTCCACCCCCTTCGCGGCGACGGTAGCGGCGGAGAATTGTGGACGCGAAGCCATGAACCTTGGCCTGCGCCGGGTGCACGTGCGGGTCCAGGGCCCCGGCAGCGGTCGTGAGTCGGCCATCCAGGCCCTGGCCTCCGTGGGGTTGAAGGTGGTGTCCATCCGCGACGTCACCCCGATTCCCCACAACGGTTGCCGTCCTCCGAAGAAGCGGCGGGTCTGATCATGTCACGCTACACCGGACCCAGCTGCCGGCAGTGCCGCAGGGAAGGCACCAAGCTTTTCCTCAAGGGGAGCCGCTGTCTCACCGAGAAGTGTGCCGTGGAGCGCCGCGGCTACCCCGCCGGCCAGCACGGGCAGTCCACCGGCCGGCACCGGAAGGCATCGGAGTACGCCAAGCAGCTCCGTGAGAAACAGAAGGTCAAGCGGATGTATGGCCTGTCCGAACGTCAATTCCGCAATGTCTTCGACGGGGTTACCCGGCAGTCCGGCGTGAAGGGCACCAACCTGTTGATCGCGCTCGAGTCCCGGCTCGACAACATCGTGTACCGGATGGGGTTCGCGGCCAGCCGCAAAGCGGCGCGTCAGCTGGTGCGCCACGGTCACGTCGAGGTGAACGCCCACAAGGTCAATATCCCTTCCTACCCGGTGCGGCCCGGACAGGAAGTGCGGGTGGCCGCGGCCAGCCGTGAGTTGATCTCCGTGAAGCTGGCGCAGGAGGGGGCCACCCGCGGCGCTCCGCTCTCCTGGATTGCCGTGGACAGTGAGAAGGCGACGGGCCGTGTGCTGGAGCGGCCCACTCGTGAAGCGATCCCGATCAACGCACAAGAACAGCTCATCGTCGAGCTTTACTCGAAGTGACCATGACCATTGA
>JBGPJS010000384.1:0-4286 GCA_041485505.1 Gemmatimonadota bacterium
CGCGCGTCTCGTGGTCGACGTGATGGGAGCCCGGCTCAATGGGTCTGGCGCTCTCTACGACGGGGTCAACCGCGCCGGCATCCTCGACATCCGCTATAAGCAGTTCCGTCCCGATGTGGTGCGGATCGTGATCCATCTGGCGGATCTCAAGGACTACAGCATCCAGAAGGAAAACGGCGCCATCCGGGTTTCTTTTGGAGCCGAACGGGAGTTCCTCGCCTGGTCCTCGTCCGTTCCGGCCGACCTCGAAGCCCCGGTGGCCGTGGTGAAACCGGTGGTCAGTCGGCCTGAGGTATCGTTGCCGGTTGAGCCGGCCCCGCGCCCGGCGAGCGAGACCCAGGAGCCCCGGATCACGGTCACCTGGGATAAGGCCCAGATTGCCGACGTGGTGGCCGGCTTCGCGGCCTTCAGCGGCAAGACCATCATCCTCGGGAAGGACATCAAGGGCGAGGTCACTGCCGAAATCAAGAACCAGCCCTGGTCCCAGGCGTTCATGGCGGTGCTTGCCACCCAGGGGCTGCAGGTCATCGAGCTCTCCGGTGGAATCCTCCGGGTCGACTCTCCCGCGGCGCTCTCCGCGCTCGATTCGCTGGAGCCGCTGCAGACCCGGATGGTACGCATCAATTACGTTCAGTCCTCGTCGCTGACCGGCAGCGTCACACCGATGCTCACCAAGCGGGGCAAGGTGGTAGCCGACACGGCGACCAATTCGCTGATCGTCACCGATGTCCGGGGTCGCCTCACCGATGTCGAGAATTTCGTCAAGGGACTCGACGTCCGCACCCCGCAGGTGTCGATCCAGTCGAAGATCATCCTGGTGGACCGCACCGACATTCAGACGCTGGGCCTCCAGTACGATCTGGGCGACAACGAGGTGTTCTTCAACAAGTTGGTGCAGCGGAGCGACCCGCTTTGCGGCGGCACCTGCAGCGCGGGCACTACGGTCATCGGCGGCTCGTCGGTGGCGGCCATCGCCAATGCCGATGCGACCCTGATCGGGTCGGCTTTCAGCGTCGTCTGGCGCACGGCCGTGGGCGGCTTCAGCCTGACCACCTTCCTCAACGCCCTTCAGGAAGTCGATCTGGCCGACGTCCAGGCCGAGCCCCTCATCTCCACCCTGGATAACCGCGAAGCGCAGATCACCGTGGGCGAAGACATTCCAATTCGCGTGATCGATTTCAGCTCCCAGGGCGGTCAGAACGGGGCCCCCAAGGCCACGGTGAAGTTTCAGGAGACCGGCATCAAGCTCAAGGTCACACCGCACGTCACCAACAACCGCCACATCCTGATGACCCTCCACGCCGAACGGTCTGACATCCGGGAACTCGCCGCGGCGGACCTCGGTTTCACCATCCGGAAGCAGAACGCGGACAATCAGCTGCTGGTCGCCGATTGTGAGACCGCCGTCATCGGCGGACTCACGGTCACCAACGTGAGCAAGACCAAGTCCGGTATTCCGTTCCTGGTGGACCTCCCGCTGATCGGGAGTCTCTTCGGGACCACCAACACGAGGGAGCAGCGGCAGGACCTGATTATTCTGGTAACACCGCGCATCATCGACGACGCCAAAGGCGACAACTGACCAGCCCTCCCGGGGCGGGTCCGGGAGGTAGGCTGCGAGCCCGACGCCCGTCGGGCTCGCCTCGTTTGGGAGAGTGGTAGCGTGGCGCTCCGGTTTCTGACCGCGGGAGAGTCGCACGGAAAGGCGCTCGTGGCGATCGTCGAAGGGCTCCCGGCGGGACTGCCCGTCGGCGCCGAGTGGGTCGACCGCGATCTGGCCCGGCGGATGATGGGGTATGGTCGTGGGGCCCGGATGAAGATCGAACGGGACCGGGTCGAATGGCTCTCGGGAATCCGGGCCGGCGAGACCCTCGGGACCCCGGTCGCGATGCTGATCCCGAACCGCGATTGGGCCAATTGGGAAGAGGTCATGGCGGCTGAGGGGGCGCCCGGTGAGCTACGGCGCCGCCGGGTCACCCGGCCCCGGCCTGGTCACGCCGACCTCGTGGGAGTTCTCAAGTACGAACGTCAGGACGCCCGCGACATCCTCGAGCGGGCCAGTGCCAGAGAGACCACGGCGCGGGTGGCTGCGGGGGCGCTGGCCCGCCGGTTGCTCGACGAGTTCGGCGTGGAGATCGGCAGCCACGTGATCTCCCTCGGTGGGATTCAGGCGTGGCCCCAGAAGTCCTCGCCTGGGGCTGATCTCCCCCGCCCACTCAACCAAGCCGCGGACCGGTCGGAAATTCGGGTTCTCGATCCAGAGATCGAGGCCGAGATCATTCGGCGGATCGACCAGGCCAAGAAGGATGGTGACACGCTCGGAGGCGAGGTGGAAGTCATCGCCTGGGGCCTGCCCGCCGGCCTCGGCAGCCACGTACACTGGGACCGGAAGCTTGACGGCCGGCTGGCGGGCGCACTCATGTCAATTCCCGCGGTGAAGGCGGTCGAGATCGGACTCGGCTTCGAGGCGTCCCGCCGACCCGGTTCCCTGGTGCACGACCCCATCGAGGCCGATGCGGTCCCCGGGCGACCGGCACCGGACCCCGCGCTGCGCGGTGGCTACCGCCGGCGGGGCAACAACGCCGGCGGTCTCGAGGGGGGCATGACAACGGGAGAGCCGCTGGTGATCCGGGTCGGGATGAAACCGATCTCCACGCTCATGTCGCCGCTGCCCTCGGTGGATTTCACCACCGGTCTCGCCGCGAAAGCGCAGAGCGAACGCTCCGACGTGACGGCGGTCCCAGCGATGGGGGTGATCGCCGAGGCGCTGACGGCGCTGGTCCTGGCCGAGGCGATGCTGGAGAAATTCGGCGGCGACTCCCTGATCGAGGTGCGCCGCAACTACGATGGTTACGTGATGGCCATGGCTGCCCGCTGGGCGGCGATCGAGGCGAGCGCGGAACCGGCGGCGCCGGAGGTGAGATGAAACGGCATATCGTCCTGGTTGGTCTTCCCGGGGCCGGCAAGACCACCGTCGGCCGGCTCCTGGCCGAGCAGTTGAAGACCGCGTTCGTGGACACCGACGGTATCATCGTGCGGAAGATGGGGATGCCCATCACCCGAGTCTTCGCGGAGCATGGCGAGGTCAAGTTCCGTGAAATGGAACGGGACGCCATGACCGGCGCGCTCGCGGGACCGCCGTCAGTTCTCGTCCCCGGTGGTGGGTGGGCAGCGCAGCCGGGGCAATTGGAAGCCGCGCACCAGAGCTCGTTCATCGTGTACATGCGCGCCATGGCCATCACTGCGGCCAGGCGGGCCGGCGGAGACGGCACCCGCCCGATGCTGGTCGGGGAGGATTCGACGGAGATCATGCGGCTCCTGCTCAAGGAGCGGGAGCCGTTCTACCAGAAGGCCGACTGCGAGATCAAGTGCGACATCAAGCCACCCGATCAACTCGCCGCCGAGATCCTGGCTCTGGCGCGGGAGCGCGGGCTGGTAAGCTAATCCGTTGCCGCTCCAACACTTCCACTTCGTCGTCTTGCCAATCCTGCCCTCCACGCGTTTTTTGATGGCAGTCTGGTTTGCTTTCCTTTTGAGCCCATGTCGCTAAACTGAGGACCATGGCAACGACGAAATCCAAGTCCACCCCCAAGCGTAAGACCAGGAAAACGACCGAAACCGAGACTCCGGCGGCGCCGAGGAAGCGCGCTCCCCGAAGCCCGGCCGCGCCCTCGGCTGGGGGTCACGCTCTGCTGATCGTCGAGTCCCCTACCAAAGCGAAGACTATCGGCAAGTACCTTGGCCGGAATTTCGAGGTCAAGGCGACGATCGGCCATGTGCGGGACCTACCCACCCGGAAGCTCGGAGTCGACGTAGACAACGGCTTCGAGCCGGAGTACGTGACGATCAAGGGGAAGACCCAGACCCTGGCAGACATCAAGAAGGCCGCGCGTTCGGCCACCGCCGTGTACCTAGCGACCGATCCGGACCGCGAGGGCGAGGCCATCGCGTGGCACGTCGCGGAGCAGCTCGACTCCAAGGTCCCGACCCACCGAGTGCTGTTCCACGAGATCACCAAGGAGGCCATCGAGCTGGCTCTCGCCTCGCCGGGCGTGATCGACGATCAGAAGGTCAATGCCCAGCAGGCCCGCCGGATCCTCGACCGGCTGGTGGGATACAAGGCGAGCCCGATCCTCTGGAAGAGCATCAAGACGGGACTCTCGGCGGGACGGGTCCAGACGGTGGCCCTCCGCCTCATCGTCGAACGGGAGCGGGAGATCCGCGCCTTCAAGCCCCATGAGTACTGGAGCATCGAGGCACTCTGCGCCAAGAACGGCCAGACCTTC
>JBGPJS010000385.1:0-4273 GCA_041485505.1 Gemmatimonadota bacterium
GGCATAGCTCACCGAAGCGGCCCCGAAGTCATAGAGCACCAGCTCGACAGTGGGGCCCAACTGAAAGGGGGCGATGGCAATACCCCCGGTCTCCTGCGAGATCCGGAGTGGCGCCGGACGGTATTCGAACAGGTGGGAGGTCCGGCCCCGGTGGCGGATGGTTTGCCGTTCGGTGGTCGCTTGGATCCGATGCTCGGCGCTGCCCAGGTCGACGGACTGACCCACCTCGAAGATGAAAAGGGGGCGGCAACTGCCCTTGGTGACTCGGAACTCCGCCATGCGCGCGATCTCCCGGGGTGAGGCGCGGGCCGAGCCGCGCTGCCTGATAATACTCCGCTCCGGGAATCTGGCGAGCCCGCTCACCGTCTCTTCATTGTATTATCACGCACCGACCCGCAGATTGGGTCGTCTCCCGCAGGAGCTGCCCCATGATTCTCCCGACCCGTACCGATGCCGGCCGTCGGCTGGCAGTGGCCTTGGAGCGCTACCTCGATCACGCACCGGTACTCCTGGCGATCTCCCCAGGAGGTGTTCGGGTAGGGTATGAGGTGGCCCGCGAATTCGAGGCCCCGCTCGACATAGTTCCGGCCCGGCCGCTGACGATACCGGGGCGGCCGGAGGTGATCATCGGCGCGATTGCCCCCGGGGTGGTGCACTTGGAGCAGGGGGAGATCGACCGGCTCCGTCTTCCCGCAGCCTATGTGGAGCACCTGGTCGAGTTCGAGCAGGAGGAACTGGAGCGCCGAGCCCGCTTTCTCCGCGATGAGATGCCGGCCATTCCGCTATCGGACCGGACCGCGATCGTGGTGGACGACGGCCGGGCGGCAGGCGCCGTGGTGCGGACGGCCATCGAGGCCATCCGGAAGGCAGGCGCCGCCCACGTGATCTTTGCCGCACCCCGCTGCCCGCCGGCCATCACCAAGCTGATCCAACCGCTGGTGGAGGACGTGGTGCTGCTCTCGGGCCCGGCGGATCGCCGCGCCTCGATGCTCTGCGACGAGCACTTTGGCCAGACCACGGGCGCCGATGTCCGGCGACTCATCGAGCGCACCCGGAGCCGTTGGAGAAGCGCCGGCCCCGGGGTTCCCGTGGTTCAGCCGAAGCTCGTCTCGACGTCCTGAACCACCCGCCTCGGCCTCGCCCGCGGCCAGCTGCCAGCGACCAGCAGGGCGGCCCGTTCTGGACCCGATCCCGCGCCTCTCTTGAGGTGGAATTGGGGTCGGACGGGCTGACCCAGGCCGAGGCCGAGGCGCGGCTGGAGCGGGTCGGCCCGAACACGCTGCAGGCCCGGCGCCAGCGGGCCCTGATCCTCCAGTTCCTCTCACGTTTCGCCAATCCCCTCGTTCTCCTCCTTCTGGTGGCCGCCGTCATCTCGGCGTTCACCGGTGATGTAGCCAGTTTCATCATCATCACTCTGGTCATGCTCCTGAGCGTGACCCTGGACTTCGTGCAGGAGCACCGGGCCGGTGAGGCGGCGGAGCGCCTCAAGCGATCGGTGGAGATCCGGGTCGCGGTGCTTCGGGATGGGAAGACGGTTGAACTCCCCTCGTCGCGACTGGTTCCGGGAGACATCGTGATCCTCACCGCCGGCGCGCTGGTTCCGGCCGACGCGCTGCTGCTCGAGGCCCGCGATCTCTTCGTGAATCAGTCGCTGCTCACCGGAGAGCCCTATCCCGTGGAAAAGCGGACCGGGCCGAGTGCCGTGGGGAGCGCTGAACTGAGCGAGGCCGCTAACGCAGTCTTCATGGGCACCAATGTCGTCAGCGGAACGGCGCGCGCACTGGTCTGTCGAACCGGAGCGGCCACGGCGCTCGGCGGGATCCAGCAGAGCCTCTCGATGGCGGAACCCCCGACACCCTTCGAGCTTGGCATCCGGTCGTTCGGCCTCCTGGTTCTGCGCCTGGCGATTCTCATGGTGCTGTTCGTCCTCCTGATCAACACCGCCTTTCACCGTCCCTGGCTCGAGTCGTTCCTCTTCGCGGTGGCCCTGGCGGTGGGCCTCACTCCCGAGCTGCTCCCGATGGTGGTCTCCGTGACGCTCGCCCGGGGTGCCACCCGGATGGCGGAGAAGAAGGTCATCGTGAAGCGGCTGGCCGCCATCCACGATCTTGGCAGCATGGACGTGCTATGCACTGACAAGACCGGGACCCTCACCGAGGCGCGGATCCGCCTCGAAAGGCACATCGACCCGGCCGGCCTTGACTCCGCCCGGGTGCTGGAGCTGGCCTACCTGAACAGTGCGCTGGAGGGCGGATTGAAGACGCCGCTGGACGAGGCGATCTTGCGTCACACCGAGGTGGACATCACGGGTTGGCGGAAGATCGACGAGGTGCCCTTCGATTTCGAGCGTCGGCGGGTGTCGGTCCTGGCCGACGATGGTCACCGCCGGATCCTGGTGGTGAAAGGCGCCTTGGAGGATGTCCTCCGTCTTTCCACCCGCGCCGAAGGGGAGAACCCGGCCGACCTCCAGCCGCTCGATGCGGCCGCGCGCCGGGCGGCCGTGACCCGCTTCGAGGAACTGGCCCGTGCCGGGTTCCGGGTGCTGGGCATCGCGTGGCGGGAGGTGGAACCCGGTTGCGAACACGCCGGCATTGTGGACGAGGCGGACCTGGTGTTCGCAGGGTACGCCGCGTTTGAGGATCCGCCGAAGCTGAGTGCCTCCGCGGCTATCCAGGGCCTGCTCGCCAGCGGCATCGCGATCAAGCTCGTCACTGGGGACAACGAACTGGTGACCCAGCATCTCTGCGCCGAGCTCGGCATCCCCATAAGCGGCCTTCTCATGGGCAGTGAGGTCGAGGCTCTGGACGACGACGGACTCGGCGCCCGGGTGGAGGCCGCGAATCTTTTCTGCCGGGTGACCCCGGTGCAGAAGAATCGGGTGATCCTAGCACTCAAGCGTCGCGGTCATGTGGTCGGCTACCTGGGGGACGGGATCAACGACGCGCCCTCGCTGCGCTCGGCCGATGTGGGGGTGTCGGTGGAGAGCGCGGTGGATGTCGCCAAGGATTCCGCCGACCTGATTCTGCTGGAGCAGGACCTCGGGGTGTTGCGGGAAGGAGTACTCGAGGGCCGCCGAACCTTCGGAAACATCATGAAGTACGTCATGATGGGTACCTCCTCCAATTTTGGGAACATGTTCAGCATGGCGGGCGGATCACTGGTGCTGCCCTTCCTGCCGATGCTCCCGACCCAGATCCTGCTGAACAATCTGTTGTATGACATCTCGGAGATCCCGATCCCGATGGATAGCGTCGATCCGGGATTCCTGGCGCGTCCCCGGCGGTGGAATACGCGGTTCATCCGGAACTTCATGCTCGCGATCGGGCCGGTCAGCTCGGCCTTCGACTTTGCCACCTTCTTCATCATGCTCCGGGTGTTCCACGCCGATGAAGCCCTCTTTCACACCGGCTGGTTCGTCGAATCGCTGGCGACCCAGGTGCTGGTGATCTTCATCATCCGCACTCGCGGACGGCCCTGGCGGAGCCGACCCAGCCGGCTTCTCGCCGCGGTCTCCCTCGGCGTAGTGGGAGTGGCGCTGCTGCTCCCGTTCACGCTGCTGGGAACCCGGCTGGGATTCGTCCCGCTGCCCGCCCGGTTCTTCGGGGTTCTCGCGGCGATGGTGGTGGTTTACCTGGGGTCGGTGGAGCTTGTCAAACGGTGGTTCTACCGGCAACTTGTCCCCGCATGAATCCGTCTCCCTGGCTCTCCCCTGCGGCGCAGCGTTGGCGCCGACGCCCGCCCCGGGGGGTCCCCGGCCAGATCGGGTCCGAGTCCCCGCAACTTCCTCTCCCCGGTGTGGATCTTCCGCCGCCGCCGTCCCTCGGCGAGTTTGCTCACGCCGTCCTGGGTGAGCAATTCCGCCGGATCGTCAAACGGGAGAAGGAGGTGCTGGCGGGGGAGGATCCGGAGGCCCTGCACCAGATGCGGGTGGGCACCCGGCGCCTCCGCACCGCGCTCGAGCTCTTCGGGCCGGCCCTCCGCCTGCCGCGAGCCGGGAGCGAGCGCCGGGTTCGGGCGCTGACCCGCGTACTGGGGCGCCTGAGGGACATCGAGGTCCAGACCGGTGACTTGAAGGAGCGCTACCACGGGTTGCTCAAGGACGGCAGCCGAACCGTGGTGGACGATCTGCTGAGCGAGCGGAGCCGGCGGCGGCGGAAGGCCCGGACCATGGTCGAGCGCGAACTCTCCGGTGGTCGCTATGAGAAGACCAAGGCGGCCCTGGCGGGATGGTTGAATCGTCCCTCATTCACTTCGCTCGCCGCCATGCCGCTCA
>JBGPJS010000386.1:0-4269 GCA_041485505.1 Gemmatimonadota bacterium
CCGGTGTCGGGCGCGGGTCGGTGGAACCGTCGCCCAGCTGGCCCTTGGCATTGCCACCCCAGCAGACGGTCTGCTGGTCGCTGCTGACACCACAGCTGTGAGAGGCTCCGGCCGCGACGGCGGCAAATTTGAGTCCGCCGGTCACCGCCGCCGGTTTGTTGTGGTCACGCTTGGTGCCATCGCCCAGCTGGCCGACCCGGTTCTCCCCCCAGCAATAGATCTCGCCCCCGGAGGTAAGCCCGCAGGTGTGGGAGCCGCCGGCCGAGATCTCTTCGAAGGTCTGCCCCCCGGCAACCGCGACCGGGATGTCCTGGTCGTCATTGCTGCCATCGCCGAGCTGCCCGGACTTGTTCTCGCCCCAACAGTAGGCCTTGCCACCCGCGATTCCGCAACTGTGGGCCCGGCCAGCGCTGATCCGGGTGAATTTGAGCCCGGTCTTTACCTCCACCGGCTCCGTTTCGGCGCCCTGGGGTCCGTAGCCCAGCGCACCAGACCAGCCGTCGCCCCAGCAATAAGCCTTGCCCGCGACCGTGATGCCGCAGGTATGGGCGCCCCCGGCGCTGATCATCCCGAAGGCGATGCCCCCTGAGACCGGGACCGGTTTGCGCCGGTCACTGTTGGAGCCATCACCGACCTGGCCCTTGTCGTTGTTGCCCCAGCACCAGGCCTTCCCACCGGCGGCGAGTCCGCAGGCATGAGTGGCCCCGCCGTCGATCTGGGTGAACGAGAGACCGCCCGCGACCGGCGCCGGACTCGGTCGCGGCGTGTTGGTCCCGTCACCCAGCTCGCCGGAGCGATTCTCACCCCAGCAGGAGACGCTGCCTCCCGAAGCGATGGCGCACGCGAACCCTCCCCCCACCGTGACCCCGCTAGCCCCGCCGATGCCGGCGATCACCCCGGCCTCGGAATGGCCACCGCCCCAACAACTCACGGCGCCGTTGCCGAGAATACCACAGGTGTGAAACCCTCCCGCGCTCAGGCCCTTGCGGGGAACGATCGCGGCAGTTGTCGCGACCGGGCCCGGTGTCGGAGGCGGCTGAACCGGGGGCGGGGCGGCCGGGGGAGCGGCCGGCGCCGCGACGGTAAGCGTGATGCTCTGGCTCTTCCCCTCGCTGGTCGCGGTCACGTCGGTCGTTCCGGCGGCAACCGCCGTGACCAGGCCGCCGGTGGAGACCTTCGCGACCGCCGGGTTGGCCGAGCTCCACGCCACCACCCGATCGGCCAACGGATTGTCCTTTTGATCGCGCGCCGTGGCGGTGAACTGCTCGGTCTCGCCCGGCTTGAGCGGCTTCGGGGCCGGGGCAATCGCGACCGAGGCGACCGGCACGATCACCTTCGCGACGCCGATGGTCACGCTCGCCGACTTCGACTCCGCGGTGGCGCTGATGTCGGCGCTGCCGGCGCCGGCCCCGGTGACCAGCCCCTCATTCGATACCGTCGCCACTTTAGGATCGCTGGAGGTCCAGGTCACCGGGCGATCACCCAGGTTGGCACCCTTGGCGTCCTTGACGATCGCGCTGAGCTGAACGGTTTCCCCCGCCTTGAGGGACTTCGATGGCGCGTTGATGGTGACGGAGGCGACCGCCACTATCACGGCCGGAACCGTGATCTTGGCAGTGGCACTCTTCCCTTCGGCCGCGGCGGTGATGGTGGCCGACCCGGTGGCGACCGCGGTGACCAGACCGGTGGCGGCGACGGTGGTCACCTTGGGGTCGCTCGAGGACCAGGTGACGACCCGATCGGTGAGCGAGTTGCGGTGCGTATCCAGCACCGTGGCAGCCAGCTGCGCCGTCTGTCCCACTCCCACTGTCTGAGTGGACGGGGAGACCGCGATCTCGGCGATCGGCACCGCCTTGACCGTGACGACGACTTCCGCGCTCTTCCCCTCGCTCCCCGCCGTGATGGTCGCGTTGCCCGGGGCGCGAGCGGTGAGGAGCCCGGTGGAGGTGACGGTCGCGACGTGGCTGTCGCTCGAGGACCAGACCACGGGGCGGTCCGTGACGGTGCCCCCTTTGGCATCCTTGACCAGGACGTCGAGCTGAGTGGTGGAGCCGGCCTCGACCGACTTCGGTGGCGGCGCGATCACCAGCGCTGCAACCGGGACCGGACCAGTCTCGCCTCCGCTCGGTGAGGCGACCGTGATTTCCACCGTCGCGCTCCGACCCTCGCTCGCGGCAGTGATCGTCGCCGTCCCAGCCTTGACGGCGCTGACCGCCCCCGCGGCGGAGACCCGTGCGATCGTGGAGTCGCTGGAGGACCAGGTGGTCGCCCGGCCCGGCAGCTCGGCGCCGCTGCCGTCCAGCACCGAAGCCAGCAGCTGAATGGTATGACCGACCAGCACCGCTCCGGGCGGCGGTGAGAGTCGGACCGACGCCACCGAGGCGACCGGCGCCGGGCCCGGTGTCGGCGCGGGCGGCGGAACGTCCGCTGGGGAGCGATGGGTCGCCACCCACCATCCGCCCACGGCCAGAAGCAGCACCACCACCAGGGCCACGACAGCCTTGGGGCTTCGGGGCTTTTCATCCGCAGAAACCGCGGCCGCGGACTCGCGAGCCGGCGCCGGAACCGAGGCCCGCAGCGGCGTTGCGGCAGGCGCCGGGGCCGGCGCCGGCGTCGGAGCCGAGACCGGGATCTTCACCGTCGCGGCTTCCAGAATCCGGGGTTCCGCCGGCAGAGCTGGGGGCGGCGGAGGCGGTGGCGGAGCCGGAGCCACCACCGCGACGGGGACCACCACTTTCTGCCCTTCACACGCGGCGGTGATCTTGATCGTGCCGGCGGAAACCGCGCTGACTCGCCCTTCGGGACTGACCGCGCCCACCCTCGGATCACTCGAGGTCCAGGTTATGGCCCGTCCGGTGAGCGCGGCACCCGCCCCGTCGCGCGCGGTAGCGGCCAAACCGGCCGCCCCGCCAACCGTGAGATTCAGCCTATCGGGTTGCACCACCAGTGAGGCTACTGGGGCCGGCGTTACGGTAATGGCCGCGGCACCGTTGATCCCCTCGCTCGTCGCGGTGATCTTGGCGCTTCCCTCGGCCAACGCCTTTACCAGGCCGGCCGGAGTCACCGTCGCGATCGACGGGGCCGAAGAGGCCCAGGTGACGGCGCGCCCGTTGAGAGTGGCACCACCGGCATCGCGAGCGACGGCTTCGAGCTGCACGGTGACTCCCGGGGTGAGACGGCGTTCGGCCGGAGACACTCCTACCGAGGCCACCGGTGCGGGAATCACCGTGATGGCGGTGCTCGCGCTGATACCCTCGCAGGTCACCGAAATTGTCACAGCCCCTTCGGCGACCGCCTTGGCCTGGCCGGTCGCGCTGACGGTGGCGATCGTTGGCGCACTGGAGGCCCAGGTGAACGTGCGGCCGCTGAGCACGCTCTGGTGCGCATCGCGGGCGGTGGCTTCAAGCTGCAGGGTGGCGCCGGGCGCGAGGCGCCCATTGGCGGGAACCACGAACACCGCGGCCACCGGCACCGCCGCGACCGTGACCGTACCGGTCCCACTCACCCCTCCGGTAGTGGCAGTGATCGTAGCGGTGCCCGGGGCGACCCCGAGGACGAGTCCGGTTCCAGAAACAGTGGCGACCCCAGGATTGCTCGACGACCAGGTCAGCGTTCCCCCTCCCGCCGCGGTCCCCCCGGTCGCCCTCGGCGTGGCCGTGAGTTGCACCGGGTCGCCCACGTGGAGCGAACTGGTGGCGGGAGACACCGCCACCGCGACGATGGTCGGCACCGGCATCGGCGTGGTGGGAGCGGAGGTCCGGCGGTGCCCGGGGACGGGACTGGTGGGCGGCGGCGGCACCGCCTCGAGGATCTTGCGCGAAGAGCCCTTCTTGACCAGCTCGATCAGCTCGAGGTGCACCGGATCGTCGAGGCTAAGCGCCTTGCCACCAATCGCCCCGACCGCCTCTTCCATGCTGGGCCACCGGGCGTCGGGGGATTTCTCCAGCATCCGCATGACCGCGGCGGCCAGCCCTGGTGGGCAGTCGGCCCGGATGTCGAGGATCGGCTTCGGCTGCTCATGGAAGTGGGCGAACATGATCGCCATGGCGCTGTCGGCGTCGAACGGCTGCTTCCCGGTGAGCATCTCGTAGGCCACCACCCCCAGCGAGTACTGGTCCGACTTGCCGGTAATATCCTTGGCCGCGCACTGCTCTGGACTCATGTAGGCCGGGGTGCCCACCGCCACACCGGTCATGGTAAGACCCTTGGCCTCAGCCACCTTGGCGATGCCGAAGTCGGTCACGACCGCCCAGCCTTCTTCATCAACCA
>JBGPJS010000387.1:0-4268 GCA_041485505.1 Gemmatimonadota bacterium
CGGGTTCCGGGTTCCGGGTGATGGACGCGAATTCCGAACTCAGGTTTCGGAGCGGGCTCGTGACCGGAGCCTGCTCGGAACTCGGAACCCGGAACTCGGAACTGAAGTAAGCGAACGGGGCCCCGAATCCAACTCGGAGCCCCGTCTGTTGTCACCGCGCTCGAGACCAAAAGCCTCGGGCCGCGCTATCGGGCGTTGATCAGTCAAGACCCGATCGATCAGACATCGGCCAGGCGATCGTTTGCCCAACTCGAGCTGCGGATGCAACTGTCACTAGACAATGGATCACCTCCTTCGCTTGAGGTTGGACATCGGGCGGCACGGCTTCACCCTGCATATTATTGACGGCCCATCGCCATCGCAAGGCACCCCGGCCCTTGATAATCCAGCCCGGCTCGGGAAACATTGCCGCCATGCCGGGGACCTCCTTGTTCTATCGGGGCGCGACGCGCTTCGGCGCGGCACTTCTGCCGATCGCCGGGCTGTTCGACCGTAAGGTCCGGCGGGGGATCCTCGGCCGACTGGAATCACACCGGCGCTTTGTTGACTGGGGTCACCGGGCGCGTGACCCCTCCCGCCCACTGATCTGGTTCCACGCACCCTCTGTGGGCGAGGGCCTGCAGGCCGAGAGCGTGCTGGGGCGTCTGCGTCGCCGGCACCCGGACTGGCAGTTCGCCTATACCTACTTCAGCCCGTCCGCCGAGGAATTGGCCCCGAGGCTCGGCGTGGAACCCTCCGGCTACTTGCCCCTCGATACCGTCGCCGGGACCGGAGAGATTCTCGACGCCCTCAGACCCAGCGCGCTGGTGTTCACCAAGCTCGATCTCTGGCCCGAGCTGTCGACCCGCGCGGCCGGCCGCGGGATCCCGGTAGCGCTCATCGCGGGGACAGTGCGGCCGGGAAGCGCACGGCTCCGCTGGCCCGCGCGCGCGCTCCTTGCACCCGGGTACCGCTGCCTCTCGGCGGTCGCGGCCGTGGCAGAGGCGGACGCCAATCGTCTCCGAGTCCTCGGTGTTCCGGCGGATCGGCTCAGCGTCCAGGGAGACCCGAGATTCGACAATGCCATGGACCGCGTCAGCTCGGTCCGGACCGACGATCCCCTGCTCCGTATGGGCAAGGGTGCGCCAACACTGGTGGCCGGGTCCACTTGGTCCGGCGACGAGGCCGTGCTCCTCGACGCCTTCGCTCGGTTGCACGTCCACCGCCCGGATGCCCGCCTGATTCTGGTCCCCCACGAACCGACCGAGAACCACCTCCTCGACATCGAGCGCGCGGTCGCGCGGAGGGGACTGCCCCGGGCGGTGCGCCTGAGCAGCACCGCCGAACCGGTGCCGCTCCTGCTGGTGGATCGGGTCGGCGTGCTCTCGACGCTCTACGGTGCCGGGGGGATGGCCTATGTCGGTAGGGGATTTCACGCCGCCGGCCTCCATTCCGTTTTGGAGCCGGCCGCCTGGGGGATTCCCGTGGCCTTCGGCCCGCGGTGGACCGAGAGCCGCGACGCCGGACTCCTGTTGGAGGCGGGAGGGGCCGAGGTCATCTCGGAGTTCGGTACCTCCGAAGCGGGCGAGGTCCTCCGTGAGTTGTGGGAAGACTGGATCGGCAACGAGACTCGACGTGCCGCGCAGGGTCGCAAGGCCCGGCGACTGGTCGAAGCGGGGATGGGGGCGGCGGAGCGGTGCGTGGAGCTGGTGGAGAAGCTGGTGAGCAGTAAGCGGTGAACGGGGAACAGGGAACGGGGAACGGGGAACGGGGAACAGGGAACAGGGAACAGGGAACAGGGAACAGGCGTTCCGCAACGAACAACCCTCCCCGTCTTCTGGCAAGGAGGGCCGCGCACGATCGGAACAAACCGTTCCCGGTTCCCCGTTCCCGGTTCCCCTTATTTGTCGACTACCACTCCTTCAAACGTGACGCTCCTCGGCACTACGAGTCCGAGCGTAAGGCCGGTGATCAGGATGTCGCTGAAGCGGCTTCGGATGTGGATTTTCACATCGGCGACGCTCTTACCACCCACCAGTTGTCCGGCCAGCGCCTTCTCGAGCGAGGCTTGAGACAGCGAGAGCAATCCCCAAAAGGCAAAGGTGGAGTGAGTGGTGACGTGGAACTGGTTGCCTTTCGGCGCCTCATCGACGGGAGAGGCCAGGGTGGCCGGGACACCCAGGTGGGTGGCATCGAAGGTCTGAGCGCAAGCGGTCACACTCGCCGCGGCCACCAGGGAGAACAGACCGCGGCGATAGAGCGATCGAAAGATCACGCAGGATTCCTGTCTACAGTCCGGGGACCTTGAAGACGTAACTGGCGCGCAGACCGAAGATCGCCTCCTTGGAGCCATTGATCTTCACCCAGTCATACGCCGCGCCGAACCCGAGCCCGCCGAGGAGATTGAAGTCAATGCCGGCGCTGAAGCCGAAGTTGGTCTCGGTGTTGGTGCCAAGGGCGCCGGAGACATGCTGGACATCCACCCGAGGTGCCACCCACGGCTTGATCGCCAGGGCCGGGTTCGGGATGTTGAGCGCGAGGCCGAGTCCGCCCGTAAAGTGAGTGCTCTTCACGCCCGCTTTCGAGGCGTACCCCAGCCCGCCCTGGAGCGTCGCGCTGAACGGGATGAGCGGCCCGCCGAACACTTTCAAATTGGCGGTGGCGCCATACCCCGTGATACTACTCAGGCCCGAGGGTTTGTAGGAGGCGATCGTCGCCGTGAAGCCGATCGGCCCGAGGCCGACCTGTCCGGTGGCGCCGAATCCGGTGCCCTTCCCATAGGCAGCGTTGGGAAAGCCGACCTCACCCGCGATGCCGATGCCGGTGGGAATGCCGCTATTGTGGAGTGGAATGCCGAATACCTGGGCATGGAGCGCACCGCCGGTCAGGGCCATCAGCGCAGCAGCAAGTATGATCCGCACCAAACTGGAACGCATGGAATCCTCCGGAGAGCCGGGAGTTCGAAAGCGACGCAAGGTAGTGAGGGCCGGAGAGGGAAGTCAATGCGTGAGACCTGTTGGCCGTTAGCCATTGGTCGTTAGCCTGTTCCCCAAGCGATTGACCCTCCGCGCTCAATGGCACGGAGGGTCGTTTGGGTTGGGGACGAGCTAATGGCCAATGGCTAACGGCTACCGCAAGAACGCCACGCTCACACTCACTCCGTCCAGGTCCCCCAGGCCGCCGTTCACCCGGAGATCGATGCTCTGGGTGAATTGCACGTCCACACCGAGGCCCAGCGTAAAGAGAACGTCCCCGCCACCGTTGCCGAAAGTCGGCGAGATGACCGGATGGGCGTAGGGCACGAAGCTGATATGGGATCCCTCCAGCTGAATCCGGCGGCCCAGCGAGATACCGAGCGGGATAATGCCGGTGCTCTGGCCGCCCCCGAAATTTCCGCCCAGGCCCACGGTCACCGCACCGTCCAACGGGAAACTCTCGGAGTAGGTGAGCACCCGGGCCCGGAAGTCGGCGCCGATCAGGACCAGGGTCGGCCCGGTCTTGAAGTCCATGAACCCGCCCCGGAAGCCGACGTCGAACTTGCGCCAGCCCCGATGATAGAATCCCTCGAGGGCCCAACCCGGCCCGCCGGGATCAGAGAGCGACACCCCCAGTTCGTTGGTCTTGAAGGCGCGATACGGGGCGGAAAAGACGGGAGTGCCGGTGGATTGCGCGGAGGCCCGGCCGGCGGCCAGCCCCGCGAGTCCGAGCACCAGAAAGAGTCTCTGGACCATGCGACTTATTCTCCTTTGACCTGTTCGGCCACCACGCGGACCGTGTTCTTGACGGTCTGGAGGAAGCCACCCTGGACGGTGAAACGATTCTCCCGGCCGGCGGCGCGGACCAGCAGCGTTCCGCGGCCGAGGAGTGTCATGAAGGGAGCGTGGTTCGGCAGAATGCCGACCTGTCCGTCGTAGGCGGGCGCGATGACCGCATCCGCCTCGCCGTCGAAGATACAGGTCTCGGGAGAGATGACGGTGACGTGCATCACGCGCTCGCCAGCTTCTTGGCCTTCTCCACCGCTTCGTCGATCCCACCCACCATGTAGAACGCCTGCTCGGGCAATTCGTCGAACTCGCCCGACAGCACCCGCTCGAAACTCTCGATGGTGTCCTGGAGTTTGACGTACTTGCCGTCGAACCCGGTGAATTGCTGGGCGACGAAGAACGGCTGGGAGAGGAACCGCTGGATCCGCCGGGCCCGCGCGACGATCAGCTTGTCGTCCTCGCTCAGCTCGTCCATACCCAGAATCGCGATGATGTCCTGGAGGCTCTTGTATTTCTGCAGGGTGC
>JBGPJS010000388.1:0-4262 GCA_041485505.1 Gemmatimonadota bacterium
AGTGGCTCCGAGGAGGAGTAGGTCAGGTGGACGTCACCGTAACTCACGGTCAGGGTGTAGCCATCGGGCGGTACCGCCTGGAAGACCACGCCGCTCCCTCCCCCTCCCGCTTCCACCAGGTTCTGCGGTAGGGAGCCTTTAGCCCGCCGATAGGCCTCGACGTGCATCGCTTCGCGGTAGATGGCCAGGCGGAAGCTCGCTTCCCGAAGCGCCGGCGACTCCTGCGGTGGTGGTGGAAACAGCCAGGCCGGCTGGAGCAGGAGGATCAGAAGGAGTCCGATGGCGATGACGCCGCCCACCAGTGGGACCAGGCTCCGGCGGGGTGGTGGTGGCGGCTGGTGGGCCGCGTGTACCCGATCCGCCTCGGACTTGACGAGGTTCTGGAAGGCCTCCTTGAGAGCGCGCCGGTCCCCCGGTTGGGCGGGAGGAGGAGTCGGGGGCGTCTGGGGCATCGAGAAGAACTCCTCGCGCAGGGGGAGCGCGTCAGGGCAAGCAGGGTATCGCGACGGTCCCAAGAGGACCGGGGTTCAGTCGGTGACCGCCTGACCTTCGAGGGCCCGGGCCACCTGTTCGGGAAAGCGGCGGATGTCGATGGGCTTGGTCACGTACCCGTCGAATCCCGCCTGGAGGGCGCGCTCCCGATCTCCGGCCATGGCGTGGGCGGTGAGCGCGACCACCGAAAGCCGGCCGTGGGGGGACTCCCGGATCTCCTTCAACAACGCAAACCCATCCTTGCCCGGCAGCTGGATGTCCATCAGCACCAGAGTCGGCTGGGCGCTCTCGATGGTATCCAGCAGACCGACCCCACTCGTCAACTCGACGATCCGGTGTCCCTTCATGGTCAACAGGGCCCGGAACAGCTTCATGTTGTCCGGACTGTCTTCCACAATCAAGATGGTAGCCACACCGCTCTCCCGTCAAAGGTAGGCGGTAAGTCCGCTCACGCCTTGGCCCGCCGCATCACTGCCCGGACCCGCGCACTCAGGGCCGTCGGGCGCACCGGCTTGGTGAGATAGTCCTGGGCGCCCAGGTCGAGCGCCTTACTCTCGGTATCGTCGGTCCGCGCCGTGAGCATGATGACCGGAATCGAGGCCTTCGAGACGCTCGCGCGCAACTCTTCCAGCACACCGAGGCCGTCCAGTCTGGGCATGTCCATGTCGAGGATGACCAGGTCGAACCGCTGCTGCTCGAGCATATCCAGGGCGTCGAGGCCGTCGCCGGCCTCCCTCACCTGGTAGCATTCCCGTTCCAGGACCGCGCGCACCAGGCGGCGCATCTGAGGATCGTCGTCCGCGATCAACACCCAGGGTTTCCCTGCTGCCGGCTCGGCCGGCTCCGCGGCCGCGGCCACCACCGCACGGATCTGGTTCGGCACCAGCATCACGCTGGCGCGGTTGGGGAGAGTGGTGCCATCTTCCGCCACCCGTTCCCCCAACACCCGAACCAATTCCTCCAGAGTCGTGAGCCCTTGCCAGGCCCGAGTGAGGCCACTTTCCCAGAGCGTCTGCATCCCGACCTTTCGTGCCGCCTGGCCTATTTGGTCCGGTGTCTGGCCGGCATCGATCAGCCGGGAGACCGTCTCCTCGACCGGCATGATTTCCAGAATCGCGAGGCGGCCCTTGTAGCCCAGCCCGCCGCACACCTTGCAGCCGGCGGCCCGACGGAGCACCACGGGCTCGCTCCATTCGGCGGGTGGCCGGGCATCAGCAGGGAACTCGCTGAGCGGCACCTCCACGGCGCAGGCAGGGCAGACTTTTCGGACCAGGCGCTGAGCCACCACACCCTTGAGGACGGAGGCGATCTTGAACGCATCGACCCCCATATCGCGGAGCCGGACCACCGCCGACGGGGCGTCGTTGGTGTGGAGCGTCGAGAGCACGAAGTGCCCCGAGAGGCCGGCCTGAATCGCTGTCTTGGCCGTCTCCAGATCTCGAATCTCACCCACCAGCACGATATCGGGATCCTGCCGGAGCACCGAGCGGAGCGCGGTCGCGAAGGTCAGTCCCTGAGCCTCGTTCACCTGGATCTGCGAGATCCCGCCCAGGTCATACTCGACCGGATCCTCCACGGTCACGATGTTGACCTTGCCGGTCTTGAGCTGGTTGAGAGCGGCGTAGAGCGTGGTGGTCTTGCCGCTCCCGGTCGGCCCGGTGACCAGGATCAGCCCTTCCCGGTAGCCCAGCAGGCGGGTCAACAGGATCATCTCGGCCTTGACCAGACCCAGGTCGGAAATGTTGGACCGAAGATTGGTCTGGTCCAGGATCCGGATTACGACCTTCTCTCCCCGCCGCGCGATCGGAATCGTGGAGACCCGAAGGTCGATGGCCTGACCGTCCACTCGCATGGCCGCGCGACCGTCATGCGGGTGCAGCGGGTCGGTCACGTCCAGCTTGGCGAGAATCTTGGCGCGACGCACCAGCGAGAGCCCCGCCGAGGCCGGCAACCGCATTACCTCCCGCAGTACCCCGTCCACCCGGTAGCGCACCACCGTCGCGCCCTCCTCGGACTCGGCGTGGATGTCGCTGGCCCCCTCACGGACCGCGTCGGAAATCATCGCGTCGACCAGTTTGGCGACGGGCGCATCCAGCACCGGGTCCTTGGCCTCGACCACGGTCTCATCGACGGTCTCCACTTGGGCCGGGTCCAGCCGGGTGAGGATCCGTTCGATGCTCCTTTCGGGGCGGTAGACCTCATCGAGTTTCCGTTGCAGCGGCTCGGGAGCCGCGACCAGGAATTCGATTTCCCGCCCGGTCATGAAGCCGACCACCTGCTCGGCGTCGTAGTTTCGTGGATCGGAGGTGGCGAGGCGGATCTTGCGGTCGTCCGCCGAGAGGGGAAGGACGTTGTGATTGCGGGCCACATTCTCGGGGAGGAGGGTCGCGATCCGGGGATCCGCCAGGGACAGGTCGGCGATCTTGACACGGAAGGCGACCGCGAGGGTCTGCAGCACGACATCGTCTGTGGTCCACTGCCGCTTGACGGCCGCGGACCACAGAGCCGGCTCACCCGACTGCTCGACCTCGTCCACCTGGTCGCGGGTGAGCACTTTGGCGTCCATCAGGGGCTGGGCCAGCCACCCATCGCTGAGCGCCGCCGGATTCCCGCCGTGATCCATCACGGTTTCCTGGAACAGATGTAACTCCCCCACTAGCGAACCGGTCCGACCGGTTCGGTTGAGAACAGGCAATCCTATAAGTACAATTACGACAGAGCCTTCGCAACCAAGGCAAGAGCGGGACTCCTCTGGGGGACAGCGTCCCGGGCCCCCCTGCGCCGGGGGGCCTGTCCCCCCTTCACACTATCGGATGACTCCGCCAAACACCTGAGATGAAACCCGATTCCCTTGCTGTGATCGGCCTCGGCGCGATCGGCGGCTCCGTGGCCTGGCAGGCCCGGCTCGCCGGTGTCGCCGCGGTGCGGGGATACTCGCCTGAGCCGGCGGAATCGGTGCTGGCCCTCAAGGCCATGGCGCTCACCGATGTCGCGGACAGTCCGGCCCGCGCCGTTCAGGGAGCGGCATTGGTGATCCTGGCGGCTCCTCCGGCGGCGACCCTGGAGCTGCTCGACATCATCCGACCCCACCTTACCCCGGGCTCCTTGGTGAGCGATGTGACCAGCGTTAAGGCCGCGGTGGTTGCCCGCGCCGTGGCCCTGGGCCTGGGCGATCGCTTTGCCGGGTCCCATCCCTTTGCCGGAACCCACGGCTCCGGCTGGGCCCACGCCCGCCCCGATCGGTTCCGGGATGCGGTGGTGTACGTAACGCCCACTCCCTCGCCGGCGGGGGCCGCGACTGCCCGGCAGATCATGGGATTCTGGCAGGACGTGATGCAGGCGCACCCGGTGCTGATGGATGCCGAGGTCCACGACCGCCAGTTGGCCTGGACCAGCCACCTGCCGCAGGGAGTGGCCTTCGCCCTGGCGCAATGCCTGGCCCGGAAGAATCTGGGTGGGGTTTCGTTTGGGACTGGCGCCCGGGACACTACCCGCCTCGCAGCCAGCAGCCCGGAGCTTTGGGTCGACCTCTTCCTCCTGAACCAGACTCCGGTGGTCGAGGCGCTGCAGGCGGCGGAAGGCGAACTCGCCGAGTTGCGGGGGCTCATCGCCGCGGGCGATCGCGCCGGGCTTCAGGCCTTCGTGACCCGGGCCTCCGAGTTTCGTCGCCAGATGGAAGGGTGAAGGCGAGTTGCGGCGGTTCGAGCGGGAAGGTCGCGATCGACTAGAAAAGCCAGGAGGGACGGAAGATCCAGAGATAGAGCTGGAAG
>JBGPJS010000389.1:0-4234 GCA_041485505.1 Gemmatimonadota bacterium
ACCGCTCCACCCCCCACCGTGAGATGCGCCACGGCCGTAATGCAGGGGAGTCCCAGCAGCTCGGCGGTCATAACGCCGACCTGATGGTTGTAGTCGTCCACCGCCATCTTGCCGAAGAGAATCAGATCGTAGCCGCCGCTCTTGAGCTCCGCGGCCAGGGCTCGGGCGACTTCCAGGCCGTCGGTCGATCCCGGGCATTGGAGCAGCACCCCTCGATCGATCCCCATCGCGAGGGCGGTCCTGATGGTCTCCTGGGACGCGTCGGTCCCGAGGGAATAGACCACGGTCTCTCCCGCCCCGGCCGCTTCGCGCAGCTTCAGGGCCTCTTCGATGGCGTATTCGTCGTAGGGATTGGGGACGAACTTGACCCCGGTCTCGTCGATGGATTTTCCGTCGGGGCCGATCACGATCTTGGCGGTGGTATCCGGCACCCGCTTGAGGCAGACGGCGATCTTCACCCAGGCTCCTTTCCCGGCTTCCCCTCCGGAGTTCAGGCGCCGGCGGGTGGTGGCGGCGGAAAAGGTAGCCCGCGGGCTGGGGTCCCGGAACCCCTCTCAGTCCAGGTCGGTGCCTCCGCTCCGCCCGGTCCGCCCGCCGAAGCTCCGCCGCACGATCAGGCGAAACTGCCGGGCCTGGCCCGGGGTGAGGAACTGCTCGAGCGTGGGGCCCGCCGGGTTTCCCTGATTCACGTTGTAGGTCCCGAAGTTGGGGTAGCGGCGGTCAAAGAGATTGTTGACCAGCCCAGTGACCTCCCAGCGCCCGAGCCGCCAGCTGACCTTGGCGTCCGCCACGAAGTAGGCGTCGAGTGGCTGGGTGTTGTTGGCCTCGTCACTGCGGAGCCACTGGTGCCCGATGTAGCGCCCATCGGCGCCGACACTAATCTGCGAAGGGAGTTGGAAGGCCGCGCCGAACTTGATCTGGTGTTCGGGTACCAGGGGGAGCCGATCGCCCGGCGCCACGGTGTTGTTCCCGCCCTGAGCCTCGAGCACGCTGAAGATATCGGCGGTGGTTTCGAATGTCGCGCGAGTCCAGGCGTAGTTGGCGTACACCGAGTGTCCGGTACCAAACCCGAGGGCCGCGGTGAGCTCCAGTCCCTCGCGCCGAGTCTTGGAGATATTGCCGAAATATCCGTCGATGGTGGACCCGCTCACCGGATTGGCGCTCGGAAACAGAAAGATGTCGTTCCGCACCTCGCTCCGGTACGCCGATGCGCTCGTCGAGAAGTTCCCGCTGACCCAGTGACCGCCGATCTCATAGGTGGTGGTGGTCACCGGCTTGAGCGGCGGATCGTCACCGAGCGAGAAGGGCAGCACGCACGGCTGGTTGGGATCGGCACAGGCCACCTCGATCAGAGCCGGGGCCCTGAATCCCACGCCGATCGAGCCGTACGCCGACGCCCCGCCACCCAGGTCCACGCTCACTCCACCCTTCGGACTCAGCCGGGAGTAGGAGCTGGTGGTGTCTCCCGTGGGATCCAGCCGGTTGTGGAACGGAATCCGGATATAGTCGTACCGTGCGCCGAGCGAGAAGGTGGTCCGCCCGCTGGTCAGATCCCCACTCATGAACGCACCGACGTCCCAGAGCGGGCTTTCCACCAAAGTGGTCTGGCTGATGGGGCCACTGAACTTGGTGGAATCTTCGAACAGTTCGATCCGCGAGGAGTTGACCGATCCATCGACCCCGCCGCGGAGGCCGAGCGCCGAGGATCCGACTATCCCTCCCCAGCGGTAATCGAGCGCGTAGCCGAAGGTGTTGTTGCGGCTCTTTCCAACGGCGTCAGGATCGCTGGCCTGGTTGCCGTTGAACCGTTCTGCGGTACTGCGCCGAAACCAGGTTCGGAATGAGCCCCGGGCTGCGCCAAGTTGCCGGTACCCCGCCACCGCGAGTTGCACCAGGTCGAGATCCTCGAAGTCGCCCGGGGTGAGGTTTGAATCCGGCTTGATGTCGAAGACGGTTTGTGGCAACGAGCCGGCAGTCCGGGCGTACGACTTGGCCCCGAATCCCTGGAAGCGGATCCCCCAATCCTGGGTGAGCTTGCCGAGATTCATGAACCCGTTGTATTGGTGGGCGCGAGTATCCTCGCGCCAGCCGTCCTCCCGGCTGTAACCGCTACCGATGAAGTAGTCCACACCGCCCGGCGAGCCGCCGCTGATCGACCCGTTGCCGTCGAAGGACCCGTAGGATCCACCCTGCAGCTCCAGCTCGCCCCCCAGAGGACCGTCTCCCCGCTCGGTGACGAGGTTGACCGACCCACCGAGGGAATTCCGGCCCAGCAGCGAGGCCGTCCCCGACAGCAACTCGATCCGGTGGATGTACTGCATCGGCAGCAGGTCGAAGTTGACCTGCGCGGCATCGGGCTCGTTCTGCCGCACGCCGTCGAGAAAAACCGAGAGCCCCTGCGGCAGCCCGACCACCGGCGACGCAAAGAATCCCCGGCTGGACAGGTTGAGCTTGTAGACCGAACCGGCGTCATCGTAAAGCGAGAAGCCCGCCTGCTGCGCCAGCACGTCCGAGAGAATGCGGGGCTCGTAGGCGTCGACCTGATCCCCGGTCAGGATGGTCACCCGGGCCGGAATATTGGAGATGACTCTGGGGCCGGCGTAGGGTTGAATGGTCCCCACCACCTCGATCGGGGCGAGCTGCAGGGCGGTGGTGTCCCGGCGGGTGGAGTCGGGCTGCTGCGCGGCCAACGGGGCAGCAACCAAGGAGGCCGCGAGGGCGACAGGGCATAGTAGACGCGCTAGGGGCATCGGGGGGGTGCTCCAGGAGAAACCACGGGTTGGTTGTCGACAGGGACGGGAGAACGTCGGCGACCGGCTGCACCACGGCGAGGCCGCACCCTTCCACGGCTCAGCACGGCGCAACCGACCGACGATGTCCGGCAGCGATGCGAGGGCCTCCAGTCGAACGCCGCAAGAGCGCCCTCGTGCCATTAAGTACGGCCCAGCCTCCGATTCGTCACCGAGTGAGATGTCCGGCTGGGAGACCCGGGACCGCCAGGCTCAGCATCCCCCAGGCGAACAGATAGATCGCCGTAGTGAGGATGAGGAGAATCCCCAGGAGGAGGGCAAAGCGAAGCGGCTGACGCGGCGAGTTCTCCAGCCGCCGAGCCATGGTGCCCGGGAGGCTTCCGGGCGGCACGAACCGGAGCCGCCGCAGCGCGCACTCAACCGCGTTCAGGTCGCCCCAAGCGCCGCGACTCGGCCGCATCGCCCCCTGGGTTCGCTTCATGAATGCAATACGGCCCGGTGGCGGACTCGTCACCGGGCCGTTCGGAGGAGTGCAGGTCCCCCGCACTACCGCAGCTGGCGCCGCTTAACCGCTGAGCCGGCCTCGAAGATCGCAGCCATGGCGATTTCTCCGGGATCATGGGCGACAACGATCAGTCCGTCGTCCTGCAGCCCGCCGCCATCGTAGTCGGCACAGCAGAACGCCCGGGTCCTCATGGCACCGCCTGGAGAGGCGAGACCAGTGTCTCCCCCGGCCCGGTGGAACCGTATCGGATCCCCGGGTGAGTACTGCCCGCTGTGGTTCTGGTCTTCGTAGATGGAAAGGCTCCGCACCCCCTCGCCCCGGTCTGAGACCACCAGCAGACCATCATCGGCCGGCCCTTCGCCGTCGAGATCCTGGCAGCAGCGATCGACCGTCAGGAGACTTGCCGGCCGGAACAGGAGGCTCCGCACGGCGACACCTCCAACACCGAGCAGGACGACCGCGGAGGCCAGCTCGAGAGTCCGTCTCCACCATTCCATGCGCGGGGGCCGGCTCGCACGGGACTGCCGTGCCCGGCCCGCCAGCTCCGGCCCGAGCGACGCCCTTGGCGTAAAGCGAACCCGGCTGAGGGTCCGATCAAGATCTGCGAGGGACCGTTCCTCGTCTGAGTGGGGACTCATTCCTCAACCTCTAGATGCTGCTTGAGCCGGCGCAGGGCTCGGTAGGTGCGGGTCCGGGCCGAGCCCTCGCTCACTCCCAGAATCTCTCCGATCGCCGAGTGGTCGAGGCCGCTGCCATAGCGCAGGCTTAGCAGCTCGCGGTCGCTGTTTCCCAGGAGGGCGATCCCGTCCAGCAGCGTCGCCACCTGCTCCTCCCAGAGGAGCCGCTCCTCAGGCGACGGCGCATCGCACGCGAGGTCGCGGAGCGCCCCCATCGGAAGGTGTCGCCGAACCCGGGTCTGCCGGAAATGATCGCGCAGTGCGTTCTGCGCGATCCGAAAGATCCAGACCCGGGCGTTCCC
>JBGPJS010000390.1:0-4210 GCA_041485505.1 Gemmatimonadota bacterium
AGCACGAGCGGCCACCAGACGGTGGCCGCGCGAGGAAGAGATTGCGATGACTCCCAGCTCCCGAGGAGGGACTCGAACCCCCGACCCGGTGATTAACAGTCACCTGCTCTACCAACTGAGCTACTCGGGAAGGAGTGAGCACGAGGATAATCCTCAGCTCACCCGTAATCAAGTTTGA
This sequence comes from Gemmatimonadota bacterium, assembly GCA_041485505.1. Lineage (GTDB taxonomy): Bacteria > Gemmatimonadota > Gemmatimonadetes > Gemmatimonadales > GWC2-71-9 > JBDUEA01. The sequence continues at coordinate 179 of JBGPJS010000390.1, forward strand.
GAGGAAGAATCGTGCTTCGAGCCGGGGTGAGGGCGCTTGGTCCGGAAACAGGGTTGGATACCAACACAAAACCACCCGCTCTGCGAGATCTACTACCGGCATGATCCGGTCACTGGCGCAACAGAAAGTGGAGGCAGGTGGTTTAACCGATCGTCGATAGCAAGCGAGTGAGCACTCATAAATATTCACATTGTATTTGGTACTAGGACTTGACCTGGGCCTAAGAGTGAACACTGCCAGCACGTAATGCACGATTCTACAGGCACTTATATCAATAACGAGCACATACTCACATAAAATCTACCAATGTGAGTAATCGCTATCCACGTTGCGGGTGATGTTCGCTCATAATTGCAATAATTTCCCCTCTGAAACTGACCATAAGTCATTGGGCAAAAATGTGTTACAGAGACGAGCACTACCGTTCTGGCCCTCAAGTCTTACCTTCGGTACATGCCGATACACCCGCTGGTAGGTCACAGCGAGCTCCGCGAGGCCATTGGGCGCGCCCTCCAGGGTGGTCGGGTTCCTCAGCTCATGCTCCTGACCGGTCGGCGGGGAGTGGGAAAGCAGAGGCTGGCACTCTGGATTGGTCAGTTGTTGCTCTGCGAACAGGCGGGAAGCGAACCCTGTGGTGTTTGCCGGCATTGCCGGATGGCGTTGGAGCTCTCTCACCCGGATCTGCACTGGTTCGCGCCAGTGGCCCGGCCCAAAGCAACCGAGCCGGACAAGCAGATTGAAGAGCTCGAAGAGGCCCTCGGGCAGGTCATGGCAGAACGTCGGGCTCAATCGCTATACGGGCCACCGGACGGGCTGGCTGGTCACTTTGTGGCCACTTCGCGATTGCTCCTCAGGAGAGCGGCGCTCACGCCAGCAATGGGGCGACGCAAGGTGTTCATCGTGGGAGACGCGGAGCGCCTGGTACCTCAGGAGGCCAACCCAGAGGCCGCCAACGCGCTCCTCAAGCTCTTTGAAGAGCCCCCGGCGGACACCTACATCCTGCTTACTGCGACGGACGTCCACGCTGTGCTGCCGACAATACGGTCCCGGGCGGTTCCGCTCAGGCTCCGACAGCTGGCCGACAGCCAGATCGAAGAGTTGCTCTCGACCCGGCTCGATCCGGTTCCGGACCCCACCGGGCTCAAGGAACGGATCGCCGCAGCGCAGGGCTCAGTGGGAGCCGCCCTGGCAGAGGAAGAGTCCGCGGCCTCCGTACGCCGAGCCGCCCTGGACCTGTTGGAGACGGTCATGGCCGGACCCGTGGCCCGAAGTGAGCGGGCCCTCCGGCAAGCTCCGTGGTCCGCGCGGGGTGACTTCACTGCCCTTCTCGGAGCGGTGGCCGAAACGCTCAGTGATGCCGCCCGAGCCTCCCTCGGGGAGAAAGCAGTGCGACCGCTGTCCGCTCGGGCGCTGGCGGGGCGCCCGGCAGAGAACATTCTCGAGGCCGAGCGCCGGGTACTCGCCGCGCGGGAAACGGCGCAGGGCAACATCAATCCCCAGCTGTTACTGGCGACCCTCGCCGACGAGCTGGCCGAGGTCTTGTGAAGCTGAGCCACGTGGATGAAAGCGGACGCGCCCGGATGGTGGATGTGAGCGACAAGCCGGTTTCCAGGCGTACCGCGATCGCCGCGGGAATCGTGAAAATGTCGGCCGAAGCGTTTGACCAGGTCCGCCGGCAGGCGATCGCTAAGGGCGATGTCCTGACCGTGGCCCAGGTGGCCGGGACTCTCGGGGCCAAGCGAACCGGCGAACTGATCCCGCTCTGCCACCCTCTTGGGCTCGATGCCGTGCGGGTCGAGACGGTGCTGGACGAAGCGCTCCCCGGGGTACGGGTCACCGCAACCACCAGCGCCGGGGGCCGGACCGGCGTCGAGATGGACGCACTCACCGCGGTCTCGATCGCCTGCCTGACCGTGTACGACATGGTGAAGGCCATCGACCGCGGGATGACCATCGAGGGAATCCGATTGCTGAGCAAGACCGGGGGGACCCGGGGAAACTGGGAGACGGATCGCTAGGCCGGAGGCAAGACCAGGGCTTTGATAAATGAAGCCGGAAGACAAACAGCTGAAAGCTGATGGCTGATCGCTGACAGCTGAACAAATAAGGAGGACCTGATGCGCTACACGAACAACGACCCGACCTACCGCACGGCGGTGACCCGGAAGCTGGTCGTCCGGGGTGGCCTGCTGTTGGCCGGAGTGCTGCTGATCAGCGGCCTCGGCGGATGGACCCGCCGGGTGCGGGCCTCCGAGGAGACGGTGCCCCCACCCGGAGCGGCGGTGGCCGACCAGATGAGAGCCCTGATTCGGCGTGCCGAAAAGAGTGACGGCGAGCTCGCCGTCATGCGAGTCCAAAACGATCGGCTCCGCGCGCTTTTCAACTACTCCACGCGATATCAGATCCCGGCAGATCTGGCGGCCGACATCTACGACATTGCACTTAGCGAGGGAATCGATCCTGCGGTTGCGTTCCGGCTGGTAAAGGTCGAGAGCGATTTCAAGGAAAAGGCCCGCAGCCGAGCCGATGCGCTTGGCTACACCCAGATTCGCCTGGGGACCGCCCGATTCTTCATCCCCGGGATTCAGGACGAGCAGCTCTTCCAGCGCGACGTGAACCTGCGGCTCGGGTTCCGGTTCCTGAAGACCCTGATGGATCAATATCGGGGTGACGCGAACCTCGCGTTGCTGGGGTACAACCGTGGCCCGGCGCGAGTCCAGGCGATCCTCGATCAGGGCGGCGATCCCGCCAACGGCTATCCGGAGCAGGTGCTGCGGGGAACTTCGAAGAGTCGGCTCGGCACCAACTGAGTAGTCCTCTCTGAAAACCAGTTGGGGGCACCCAAAGCGGGTGCCCCCAATTTTCTCTTCTTCCGAACCGGCCGCTCAGCCCGGAATCTTGATCGTGACGCCAGCCTTGAGCACCGTGGACTGATCCAATCCGTTGGCCTCCTGCAGTGCTTCGATGGTCACGCGGTAGCGCCTGGCAAGCAGGCTGAGAGTCTCACCGGGGCGGACCACGTGCAGGCTGGGGCGGTCCGGAGCGGCCGGAGGGGTCCGCGTCGTCGGACTTGCCGACGGAGCCGCCTCTGCCTCTCCCACCCGTATCCGCTGACCCACCTTGAGTATCCCGTCCCTACCGAGAGCGTTCCATTGGCGCAGCTGGGCGATGGTGACACCGTACTGCTGGGAAAGGGTCCAAAGTGACTCGCCGGAGCGAACCCGGTGGAGGCCTCCGGCGGAGCCGCCGCGCGGGTCTGCCTCGTCCACGGTCTTGAGCACCTCCCGCGATGGTGGCACGACGCTGGTCGGGACCACGAGCCGCTGGCCCACTTTGAGCGAGCCGCTCCGCACTCCCGGGTTGGCGTCCTCAAGCGTTCCGCTCGAAATCCCGTAGTGCCGCGCGATGGTCCCGAAGGTCTCCCCCCGGCTCACGAAATGCTCGACAAAAGTGATGCGCTCCTGCGGCCGCAGCCCGGTATAGGCTGCGGCGACGCTCTCGCCCTTGCCCGGAGGCACTCGGATCACCATTCTCGCGCCCGGCGGCGTCATCAGCCGGAGGTACTGGGGATTGAGCTCGCGGATCGCGGCCAGGGTGGTATCGGCCAGACGCGCGATGACGTCCAGACCGGTCGCATCGGGAACGATGATGGAGTCGGGGTACGCGCCGAGGCTCGAGTCGGGACGCTCAAATCCGTAGCGCGTGGGCTCCTTGGCGATCAGCGCCGCGGCGATCAGCTTGGGTACGTAGTCCTTGGTCTCCCGACGGAGGAACTTGGTGTCATACAGTCGGAAAAACGTTGCGTCCGAATTGAGGCTGTCCTCCTCCTCCTCCGGCAGGCGCCGGAGTCCACGGCCCACCTTACCGGCCCCGGCGTTGTAGGCGGCGGCGGCCAGATAGGGTGAGCCGAAACGGTCGCGCAGATCGGAAAGAAACCGCGCCGCGGCGCTGGTGGCCCGGTACGGATCGCGGCGCTCGTCGACCCAGCGGTCCACCCGGAGTCCGTACAGCTTCGCCGTGCCCTTGATGAAC
>JBGPJS010000391.1:0-4198 GCA_041485505.1 Gemmatimonadota bacterium
CCCCCGCGACGCCCGCTGCTCCAGCCCCGTCAGGTACGCCTCGATCACTTCCCGGTAGCGCTGCACCGAGAAGAGCAGGGTGACGTTGACGTTGATTCCTTGGCTGATGCAATGGGTAATGGCAGGGAGCCCGGCGCGGGTGCCCGGGATCTTGATCATGAGATTGGGCCGGTCCACCGTCCGCCAGAGCCGCTCCGCCTCCGCGATGGTTCCCTCGGCGTGGTTCGCCAGGGTTGGTGCGACCTCGAGCGAGACCAGCCCATCGACCCCGCCGCTGGCCTCGTACTGGGCCCGGAAAACATCGCACGCGGCGCGCACGTCCTGCACCGCCAGCGCCTCGAAGATCGCCGCCGGGGAGCGCCCTTCGCCGGAGAGCCGGCGGATATCGGCATCGTAGTGGTCGCTGCCGGCGATCGCCTTCTCGAAAATCGTCGGGTTGCTCGTCATGCCCCGAAGACCATCCTGCTCGATCAACCGCGTCAGCTCTCCCGAAGCGACCAGCTCCCGGGTGATGAAGTCATACCAGGGGCTCTGACCGAGGGCGCCGAGGAGAACGAGCGGGTTCATCACCATGCGGAGTTCCTTTCTTGGGCGGAACTCTACCGCCGTCCCGGCGTCCCGGCGTCCCGCCCCAATACCCGTCTCACCGCTTCTACGGTCCGTTCGACAGTAAACCCGAACTTCTGGAAGAGGACCTCGCCGGGCGCCGAGGCGCCGAACCGCTCGAGGCCGATGCTCTCGCCCTCACTCCCGACCCAGCGACTCCAGCCGAAGGTAGAGGCCGCCTCGATCGAAACCCGGGCCCGGATGGCACGGGGCAGGACCCGCTCACGATAGTCCGCCGACTCGGCCGCGAAGAGTTCCCAGGACGGCAGCGACACCACCCGCGCGCGGATGCCCTCCTGCAGCAGCCGCTGGGCCGCCTCGACGGCCACGTGCACCTCGGAGCCGGTCCCGATGATGATCGCCTCCAGGCCGCCGGCCGGTTCCAGGAGGATGTAGCCCCCCTTCCGCGCGTCCGCCGTCGGCATTCGGACCGGGTCGAACACCGGGAGCTTCTGCCGGGTGAGCGCCAGCACCACGGGTCCGTCCCGCCGCTCCATGGCAACTCGCCATGCCACGGCGGTCTCGCCGGCATCCGCCGGGCGCAGGACGACGACATTGGGCGTGGCGCGGAGTGTCGCCAGCTGCTCGATCGGCTGATGGGTCGGTCCGTCCTCACCGAGGCCGATCGAGTCGTGAGTCCCGATGTAGATCACCGGCAGCCGCATCAGGGCAGCGAGCCGGATGGAGGGTTTGCAATAGTCGGTAAAGATCAGAAAGGTGCTGCCGAAGGGACGGACCCCGCCGTGCGCGGCCAGCCCGTTGAGACAAGCGGCCATGCCGTGCTCCCGCACGCCCCAATGCAGGTTGCGTCCCACCGCCGTGGCGCTGAAGCTGCCACCGCCTTTGATCTCGGCGCCGGTGCTTTCGGCCAGGTCAGCGGAGCCGCCGATCAGGTTGGGCACCTGCGCCGCGATGGCGTTGAGCACCTTCGCCGAGGCCTGTCGAGTGGCCAGCTTGCCGTCGGCCGGGGTGAAGGAAGGAATCTTCGCGTCCCAACCGGCCGGAAGGTCGCCCGAGAGCCACCGGGTAAACTCCGCGGCCTGATCGGCGTGCTCCCGGGCGTACCCGGTCATCAGCTGACGCCATTCTCCCTCGAGCGCCTCCCCCCGCGCCAGCGCGGCGGTCCGCCACGCCCGGGCCTCTTCCGCGACGTGAAACGGCTCGGTGGGCCAGCCCAGGATCTCCTTGGTTTTCCTCACCTCGTCGGCGCCGAGTGGTGCGCCGTGGGCGGCCGCGGTGTCACTCTTGGTCGGCGCGGGGTCCGCGATATGGGTCCGGAGCACAACCAGAGAAGGTTTCCCGATTTCCCCCCTGGCTTCCTCCAGGGCGCGCGCCGCGGCGTCGAGGTCGTTGCCATCGTCGAGGACCTGTACGTGCCAGCCGTAGGCCGCGAATCGCTTGGCGACGTCTTCGGTGAAGGAAAGCGCGGTGTCGCCGTCGATGGTGATGTGATTGTTGTCGAAGATCAGATTGAGCTTGCCCAGAGCGAGATGCCCTGCCAGCGACGCGGCCTCGCTGGCGACGCCTTCCATCAGGTCTCCGTCACTCAGGAACCCCCACACCCGGTGATCCACCACGGCAAAGCCCGGTCGGTTAAACCGATCGGCCAGGAACCGCTCCGCGATCGCCATGCCCACCGCGTTCCCGAAGCCCTGTCCCAGCGGACCGGTGGTGACCTCGACCCCGGCCGTCTGCCCGCGCTCCGGGTGTCCTGGGGTCCGGGAACCCCACTGCCGGAATTGGCGCAGGTCGTCGAGGCTCAGGTCATAGCCGCTCAGGTGCAGCAGGGAATAGATGAGCATCGAGGCGTGGCCGCAGGAGAGCACGAAGCGGTCACGATCGGCCCAGTCGGGGTTCTTCGGATTGTGGCGGAGGAAGCGGTCCCAGAGCACATATGCCGCTGGTGCCAGGGCCATGGGCGTACCAGGGTGGCCGGACTGGGCCTGTTCCACGGCGTCCATGGAGAGAGTGCGAATGCTGTTGATGATCTGCCAGGCGGTGCCGTCGGCCGGGGCCGGGTCCACGGGAGGGGTCCTCGAAAGGGTGGCGGTGGCGGTCAGGGGCGACTCCCGGTCAGGGCCAGCGGTCTGGGGGATAGACGGGGACAAAGATAAGAGTCGGTGGGCGCTCTGTCAGCCTCTAGCCCTTAGCGATTAGCCTTTAGCCATTAGCCAAGGACTGGGGACTGAGAACTGGGGACCAAGGGCTGGAAGCCGGGGCCCGCCAGCCGCAGGCTAACGGCTAACGGCTAACGGCTAATGGCTAGCGGCTAATGGCTAATGGCTAACGGCCCGCCGCCCGCTTATTTTCGCTTCTCATACCCCAGGCACCCACCGCCGTCCGGAGTCGAGCCGTGTCCAACGAGGAACCCGAGTACCTGAAGGCGCTCAAGCGCACGCACGAGCAGCAAAAAGCAGCGGCCCCCGTCAAGGCCCCTTCCCAGGGCGCCAAGAAGGGTCCGCCCACGCCCGCTGAACGTGAAGCGGTTCGCTGGGGTCGCGAGGTCGGCGGCAAGGACATCACCATCGCCCCGTCGTTGTCGCCGGAGTCCAAGTGTGCCATCCTGTTGCACCCCATCACCCCGTTCGGCGCACCCCGGATCACGCTCGAGGGGGCGGCTGACCGCGAGGCGCTGGCGGAGCGGATCCGTGCCGCCATCGGAGCCGGGGAGAACGTGATGGGCTGCTATGAGCTGACGACGGGACGACCCCTCTCCCACGCAGTCGCTGACGGCAAAGTGACTTTCACTCCCGGCCAGCCTCGTGCCGTTCCCAAACCTAGCAGCCCGGAGCGGATGGTCCGCCAAGCCACGCGGCAGGCGGAACTGCTGGCCAAGACCCGCAAGGTCGACGACTTCAGTCGCCGGCCCGGACCGGGTGGACCCGGCGGACCCGGCGGCGGCCGCGGTGGCCAAGGGGGCCGGGGCGGCGCGGGCGGCGCGGGCGGAGGCAGAGGTGGCAGCGGGGGGCGCGGCAGATAGCGGCATTGCTGGTTACGCGACTCAACTGAGTGAAAAAAAGGCACGGAGGGCACAGAGGCCTACCCTGGCATTTCTCTGTGGACTCGGTGCCTCTGTGTTTCAATAAAACAGCTAACCCGGACGGCCCATGCCGACTAAACCCAAGCCAAAACCGAAACGCCCTGGTCGCCTCAGGTACGTCTTCCTCGCGATGCTGCTGGCCGTCCTGGCCGGTGTGCTCTGGGATGGGAGCCCGCTCGCCAGCTTCGTGCTGCAGCGAGCGCTGGCTATCAAGTTCTCCAGCATTCCCACCGTAACGCCGGCCGAACTGGTTGGCTGGATGAAAGACCCCGGCCGGCAGCCTCCTCTGCTGATCGATACTCGCACCGCCGCCGAGTACGCGGTGAGTCACCTCGCGGACGCGGTCCGGATCGATCCCACCGAGCCGGATATCTCAGGTCTAGCCAACGTGCGGAGGGACCAGACCATCGTCTTCTACTGCTCCACCGGCCTCAGGAGCACCGGGATGGCGATTGCCTTTCAGCAGCAGGGCTACACCCGGGTATACAACCTGGCCGGAGGGCTGTTCCGATGGGCCAACGAAGGCCGTCCGCTGTCCAAGGAGGGCGGTAC
>JBGPJS010000392.1:0-4191 GCA_041485505.1 Gemmatimonadota bacterium
CAAGGTGAGGACGTGCCTGGTCCGGTCGTCCTCTTTGTCTTTCCGGGTCTTCTCGTGCTTCTTGATGACCTCGTTCTCGTAATCGTCCACATGGACGCACCCTACGATTCCCACCTGGGCCCGGCCGTCCATGATCTGCCGGTAGAGATAGAGCGACGGCGACGGCTCCTTGATCATCGTCCCCTCCGCGATCAGCCGGTCGAGATTTTCTCGGGCCTTGGCATAGACCAGGGGATCGTATGGATCGGTGTCGGCCGGGAGGTCAATGTCCGATCTTCCGACATGGAGAAAGCTGTGGGGATTGCCCTGGGCCTCCCGAGCCGCCTCATCCCTGCTAACCACGTCGTAGGGCGGAGCCGCGACTCGGGCCGCCAGTTCTGGAACCGGGCGGAGTGCGCGGAACGGATTGAGTCGCAAAGGACTGTCCTCAGCGAAGGCTTATAGCGTGGGAATCCCGCGTTGGGGCGCGGGCAGGATGCTACCGCCGGTCCCGCCGGGTGGTCAAGGGTTGCAGACCTGCTGGGTGGTAGGTAGCGGCTGCTGGGGAATCACAAATTGGGTCCCCCCCGACCTACCACCCTATCACCCACGACCGCTTGCCAAAACTTGACACGCCCCCATCGCGAGGAAACATTCCTCCCACCTCGCCGTAGGCTCGCAGCGAAGGTCGCTGTTCACTCCCGTCACCCTCAGCATGACACCTCCGATGCCTCTGGTCACACTCGCGCTGTTCGCCGCGCTCCAGCAGCCGGCCCCGCCGCCGGCGCCGGCCGCGCCTTCACCGATAGCCACGGTACTGATCTCCCCGGCCACCCGTACCCTGATCGTGGGGGACACCCTGCGGTTTACCGCCCAGGCACTCGATTCCGCCGGACAGCAAGTTGCCGGAGCCGCCATTCGCTTCGTCGGCTCCGGGGGCCGCTTCGAGGGCAGAGTGGACAGCACCGGTCTGGTCACCGCCGGCTCGGTCGGCGTGCTTGGCGTCTCGGCCATCGCGAGCGTGCCGGGCACCCGGCCGGTGATCGAACGGATCGAGGTGAGCATGACCGCGGCCGAGGCTACCCGGGTCACGATCTTGCCGGAGGTCCACCGCTTCGTGGTGGGCCAGCGACTACAACTGGCCGCCACACCCTACTCCGCCGCCGGTGACGTTCGCCACGACAGGGTCCGCTGGACCAGCTCAGCGCCCCGGGTGGTACAGGCGAACGGGGAGGGACTCCTCACCGCCCGCGGTGCCGGCAAGGCGACGATCAGGGCCAAGGTTGAAGGAGCCGAGGCGTCACTCGCGGTCGAGGTGATTGCCAACACGGTCGCCTCCATCGAGGTCACCCCGGGTCAGGTGAGTGCTCGCCAAGGCGACGTGCTGCGGTTTACTCTCGCGGTACGGGACCGAAACGGCCGAGCGATCAAGGGGTTGACGCCGCAGTGGAGCTTCTCCCCGGGGCAGGGAACCCTCGATCCCGACGGTGCCTTTGTCGGCTATCAGGCCGGCAACTACACCATCACCGCCGTCCTCGGTGACCGGGCCGCCCAAGCCGACGTGAGCCTCAAATGGAGGGACGTGCGGCACCCGCTGACCGTGGTGGGTCGGGTCGCGCGCTCACTCTTCTCTACGGAAGAGGTCTGGGTTCATCCGGACGGCAAGCATGTCTACCTCGGGACCGGGGGCGGCGGCGACCGCTTGTACGCCATCGACGTGAGCGATCCGGCCAACCCGGTCATCACCGACTCCGTGGTGGCCAATACCCGCCGGGTGAACGACATGATGACGACCCCCGACGGCAAGTTCCTGGTCTTCACCCGTGAGGGCGCGGCGGACCGAAAGAACGGCATCGTGATCTGTTCGCTCGAGGATCCGGCTCACCCCAAGCCCATCGCCGAGTTCACCGACGGCGTCACCGCGGGAGTGCACTCCGCGTTTGTCTATCGGCAGGAGAAATACGGCACCCATGTCTACCTCACCAACGACGGGAGCGGCACCCTCCACATTCTCGATCTCAATGATCCCTATCATCCCAGCGAGGTCGCCCGGTGGAAAACCCGGGATGACGAGCGGGGGAATTATGTGCATGACGTCGACGTCCAGGATGGCCTGGCCTACTTGAGTTACTGGAACGATGGCTTGGTGATCCTCGACGTCGGTAACGGCATCCGGGGAGGTAGTCCCTCGAATCCCCAGCTGGTCTCCCAATACAAGTACGACCTCAACGAGCTCTATCGTGACGTCGAGGCCAGCGGCGGACCAGGGTTCATCCGCGGCACCCACACCGCATGGCGGCACAATCAGTACGTGTTCATTGCCGATGAGGTCTTCCCGGCGACGGCCGTCAAGGGCGCCAAGGACGCTTCGGCCTTCCGCGCCTATGGTCGGATGCAGGTCATCGATGTCAGCGATATCACGAATCCCCACTCGGTGGCCTGGTACGAGCCCGAGTTCGGCGGAGTGCATAACGTCTGGGTGGCGGGGGACACGCTGTACATGGGGGCCTACAACGCCGGTTTTCGGGCTTTCGATATTTCCGGCGAGCTGCGGGGTGATCTCCGGGCGCAGGGCAGGGAAATGGTCCATCTCAACACCGCCGATATGGGCGGCCACGTCCAGAACTCCGCCATGACTTGGGGTGTGGTCGTGAAGGACGGCCTGGCCTACGTCAACGACGACAACAATGGGCTCTGGATCGTGCGGATCGAGCCCCGTCGTACTGAACTGACTCCGTAGGACAATTTCAGCCGTTCGCCATTAGCCGTTAGCCATTGGCTTCTACTGGAGTTGGTGGCTAGCGGCTAACGACTAACGGCTAACTGCCTACTTCCATGACGCTCTCCCTCACGCCGCCCGTCGCGACGATCGACGCCATCCGGGCGCGTTTCCCCGCGCTGCACCGGAGCCACCGCGGCTTTCCGGTGGCCTACTTCGATGGCCCTGGGGGCACCCAGGTGCCCCGCGACGTCGTGGAGGCCATGGAGGACTACCTCTACCATCACAACGCCAACACCCACTGGCAATTTCCCAGCAGCGAAGAGACCGACGCCGCCATCACAGAGGCCCGGCGGGCCCTGGCCGATTTCCTGGGAGCCGGGCCCGGGGAAATCGCCTTCGGCGCCAACATGACCACGCTGACGTTTCACCTGGCCCGGGCCCTCGGTCGGCAATGGGGACCCGGGGATGAGGTCGTCATTACCGAGCTCGATCACCACGCCAACGTGGCCCCGTGGCGTGCCCTCGAGAAGGAACGCGGCATCACCATCCGGTCGGTGCGGCTCGATCCCGAGATGGCCCGGCTCGACTGGAACCATCTCGAGCGGGCGCTGACGCCCAAGACTCGCCTCCTCGCCATCGGTGCCGCCTCCAACGCCCTTGGTACCATCAACGATGTGGCGCGGGCCTCGGCGCTGGCCCGGGCCGCGGGAGCGCTGTGTTTTGTCGACGCAGTGCACTACGCGCCGCACACACTGGTCGATGTGCGTCAGATTGGCTGCGACTTCCTGGCCTGCTCCGCGTACAAATTCTACGGCCCCCATATCGGGGTGCTGTACGGCCGCCAGGATCTTCTCCAATCTCTCGATGTGCCCAAGCTGGCTCCCGCGCCCGATACCGTGCCGGAGCGGATGGAGTTGGGAACCCAGAATCATGAGGGAATTGTAGGCGCCGCCGCCGCGGTGGACTTCCTGGCCGGGCTGGCTCCCGGTGGAGGGACCAGTCGCCGCGAGACTCTGGTGGCCAGCTTCGAGGTGCTGCATCGGCGAGGCCAGGCACTCCTGGAGCGGCTCTGGAACGATCTCCGCGGAATTGGGGCACTGCGTCTTCATGGAGTTCCGCCGGCCGAGGCCCGCACGCCCACTATCGCCTTCACGATCGCAGGACAGACCGCCGATGCCATCGCCCGCACCCTCGCCTCCCGCGGGCTCTTCGTCTCCAGCGGAGACTTCTATGCCACCACTGTCGTCGAACGGCTGGGTCACGCCGCCGATGGGGTAGTGCGGATCGGCTGTGCCTGTTATACCTCAGTAGAGGAAGTCGACCGTCTGATCGGTGCGGTGCAGGAGCTTGCCCGCGGATAGTCCCTCGTCGCACCGTTTCGGTCCGGACACCAGATCCGACAGCCCATAGCCCATAGTCCATAGTCCATAGTCCATTGCTCATAGCCCACAGCCATGGCCAATGGCTAATGGCTGATGGCTAATGGCTAA